>JAGBTW010000183.1 GCA_017631135.1 Alistipes sp. | reverse complement strand
ATTGCCAAGATGGCGCGCAACCGTGCCAAGGCCATCGCCTTTGGCGAGGAGTACACAGCGACCGTAGGCAAGGAGGGCATCGAGCCCATCCTTGGCAAACCCAAGTTCCACAACGACCGCTACGACATCGCTGGCATGCGCGGTGTGGTTACGGGTCTTGCATGGACCGAGGTGGGTGGCGACATCCTCTACATCGAGTCGATACTAACACCTGGCAAGGGCAAGCTCAACCTCACGGGTAACCTTGGCGACGTGATGAAGGAGTCGGCAACCATCGCCTACGAGTGGGTTATGGCGCACCACGAGGCACTCGGCATCGACCGCAAGATGTTCGAGGAGTGGGACATCAACATCCACGTTCCCGAGGGTGCAGTGCCCAAGGATGGTCCATCGGCGGGTATCACCATGGTGACATCCATCGCCTCGACATTCACTGGTCGCGAGGTTAAGGAGCGCATAGCCATGACGGGCGAGACCACGCTTCGCGGTAGAGTCACTGCCGTAGGTGGCATACGCGAGAAGATACTCGCAGCCAAGCGCGCAGGCATCACCGAGCTCATCCTCTCGGAGGAGAACCGCAAGGACATCGAGGAGATTAAGGAGGAGTATCGCGAGGATCTCACATTCCACTTTGTACGCACCAACGACGAGGTGTTGCATCTTGCACTAAAGTAGAGTTAAGATGAGAGTTGCAGCTATAATACCAGCACGCTACCAATCTACACGCCTTCCTGCCAAGCCCTTAAGGATGCTTGGCAGCAAGAGCATCATAGAGTGGGTATACGAGGCTGTGCACGCAGTGATTGAGGATGTCGTTGTGGCAACCGACGACCAGCGCATCATCGATGAGGTGGAGCGCTTTGGTGGTCGCGCCATAATGACCTCGACAGCACACCGCTCGGGCACCGACCGCTGTGCCGAGGCGCTCGCGAAGATGGAGGGCAAGTACGACGTTGTGGTAAATGTACAGGGTGACGAACCCTTCATCCGCAAGGAGCACATCGAGGCACTCTTGACATGCTTCACTAACCCCGCGACGCAGATTGCCACGCTCGCCAAGCCCATCACCCCCGACGAGGCGGAGAGCATCACCAACCCCAACTGCGTTAAGGTGACCACCGACTGCAACAATCGTGCACTATACTTCTCGCGCTCGGCGATACCCTACCAGCGTGATGTAGCCATCGAGGAGTGGGCAACGCGCCACACCTACCTCAAGCACATCGGCATCTACGCCTTTCGCGCTGGGGCACTCGAGGCTGTAACGGCGCTCGAGACATCGCCATTGGAGCGTGCCGAGAAGCTCGAGCAGCTGCGCTGGCTGGAGCATGGCTACCACATCAGCGTTGCAACGACCGACTACGCAACCATAGGCATCGACACGCCCGAGGACTTGGCGCGTGCCGAGGAGCTTATAAAACAACTATAACCCACCGAAAAACCATTAGCGAAGTGACAAAGCCAACCATAATTGCAGGTCCATGCGTTATCGAGCCCAACGACGTGCTCGAGGAGGTGGCGCGCACCATTGCCGAGCTGAACAAGGAGCTCGACACGGATATCATTTTGAAGGCCTCATTCGACAAGGCCAACCGCACATCCATTCACTCCTATCGCGGTGTGGGCATGGAGCGAGGTCTTCAGATGCTTGCCGACATGAAGAGCCGCTACAACCTGCGCATCACAACCGACATACACGAGGCATGGCAGGCAGAGCCCGTGGGCGAGATAGCCGACGTGGTGCAGATACCCGCGCTCTTGTCGCGCCAAACAGACATCATCACAGCTGCAGCACGCCACGCGGCAGTCGTCAACATCAAGAAGGGACAGATGCTCTCGGCCGAGGATATGCGCCACGCCTACACCAAGGCTGTGGAGAGCGGTGCCAAGGAGGTATGGCTCACCGAGCGTGGTAACATGTTTGGCTACAACAACCTCGTTGTTGACTTTCGCAACATCGCCATCATGCGCACCATAGCACCCACCGTAATCATGGACTGCACACACTCGGTACAGAGACCTGGTGCAAATGGCTCGCAAAGTGGTGGCGACAACTGCTACATTGAGTCTATGGCGCTCGCAGCCAAGGCCTTTGGTGCTAATGGCTACTTCTTCGAGGTGCACCCCACACCCGAGAAGGCGCTGTGCGATGGCGCTAACTCGCTACATATCGATAACCTTAAAACACTAATCAATAAGCTTATAAGCTAACCTATCATGAGAACTAACCGAGAAAGCATTCTGACTATAGGTCGCAACACCATAGCCACCGAGGTAAGAGCACTCGCAACAATCGAAAAGCGTCTTGACGACTCATTTGCCAGCGCTGTGGAGTGCATCCACAACTGCCGCGGTCGCCTTGTTGTCACAGGACTCGGCAAGTCGGGACATGTCGCACGCAAGATTGCAGCCACACTCACCAGCACCGGCACACGCGCAATCTTCCTGCATGCCACCGAGGCGCTGCATGGCGACTTGGGCATCATCGCCCCCGACGATGTCATCGTGGCACTCTCCTACTCTGGCGAGACCGAGGAGGTTGTACGCGTAGCAGACTATGTCGCGTCGAACAACAACACCCTCATCGCCATGACTGGCAACCCCGCCTCGTCACTCGGCAAGCGCGCCAACATCATCCTCAACACCCATGTCGAGGATGAGGGCACAATACTCGACATCGTGCCCACAGCATCTACCACCGTACAGCTCGCCATGGGCGATGCCATCGCTGCGGCATTGATGCACATACGCGACTTCCACGCCAGCGACTTCGCCCGCGTGCACCCTGGCGGCTACATCGAGAAACGCATCAAGGACTCGAACATAGAGTAAGGAACTGCAAAAAACTCACCTAACGCAACATAAGGTTGAATAATTACTACTGACGCTTAATTTGTGAGTAATAACACTTAACAAGTTGACAATAAAATCGTTGTAGAATTATTCTATATTTTTAATTTGAAAAGACACCTTTAGGTGTGCAAGGCAAGCCTTGCAACAAGCCCCTCCTTTGTCAGCATTGCGATTAAGGTGAGAGCAGAGTAAGTTTACTTACTATGCCGAACCGTAGCAACGAAAAGGAGCGTAGCGAACTTAAAGGCAGGGGTTTGGGGTGGAATGTAAATATATTTTCATTATATATTTGAATTTTGGGTAGTTATAATCTTTGATTTTATACTACTAACAGTAGCATTATAACTATTGATGCTGATTAAGTATACTTAAAAAGAGCAGCAATAGTTATAATGAAGGTGCAAAGCACTATAAAATCAAAGATTATTGCATCAGTATCATGGAATAATTAGAAATGAGGCTAAAGGAATACATCGCAAAATTGGAGGCTGCGGGAGAGCTTCAGCGCATCACAACAAAGGTCGACACACGCTTTGAGATTACGGAGATTACGGACCGTATATCGAAGTCGGAGGGTGGCGGCAAGGCGCTTCTCTTTGAGAACACAGGCACGGACTACCCCGTCATCATGAACATGATGGGCTCGGACAAGCGCATAGCCATGGCTTGTGGTGTAGAGGAGCTCGAGGAGATTTCCCAACGCATAGACGACCTCCTAAAGGGTGTTATGACACCCAAGAGTAGCCTCATGGATAAGCTTCGCATGTTGCCCCTTTTGGCGGATGTGGCAAAGTGGTTTCCCAAAAAGACGAACGCGCGCGGCGAGTGTCAGGAGGTAGTATGGCAGGGCGAGGATGTAGACCTCGCAAAGCTACCTATACTATGGTCGTGGCCCGCAGATGGTGGTGCTTTCATCACACTGCCCATGGTCTGCACCAAAGACCCCGAGACGGAAGTGCCCAACATGGGCATGTACCGCATGCAGGTATTCGACAAGTGCACCACAGGCATGCACTGGCATAAGCACAAGACTGGCGCGCGCCACTACGACGGCTACAAACGCCTCGGCAAGCGCATGCCCGTGAGCGTGGCGATAGGCGGTGACCCCGTATATGCCTACTCTGCCACAGCACCCATGCCCGACAACATGGACGAGATGCTTCTTGCTGGCATGTTGCGCCAAAGCCCCGTCAAGATGGTCAAGTGCTTGACCAACGACATCTGGGTGCCTGCAGACTGCGACTTTGTGCTTGAGGGATATGTCGACCCTGCGGAGGAACTCGCCATCGAGGGGCCCTTTGGTGACCACACAGGATTCTACTCTCTCTCCGACCTCTATCCCCGCTTTCACATCACAGCGATAACATCACGCCGCGATGCTGTCTACCCCGCTACCATCGTGGGCATTCCACCCATGGAGGATGCCTACATCGCCAAGGCCACAGAGCGCATCTTCCTTGCGCCCATACGCCTTGTTATGCAGCCCGAGGTGCGCGACCTCTATATGCCTATGGAGGGCACAGCACACAACCTCGCCTATGTATCTATCGCCAAGCGTTATGAGGGTCAAGCCTCGAAGGTGGCGCAAGGTCTGTGGGGCGCGGGACAGATGATGTTCAACAAGTATATGCTCATTGCGCGCGACAGCGACGACATACGCTCCAACGAGACTATATGTCGCCTATTGAGGGGGGTATCGTTCGAGCGCGACCTCATTCACTCCGAGGGTATCCTCGATGTCCTCGACCACACTACGCCCACCCTGGGCTATGGCTCGAAGCTCGCCATCGACCTCACAAACATCGACACCACCGAGGAGACAACATCTCCCACCATACCCACGACGATGACTCCCTCGGGCGGTGTGGCGCACTTCAACGCCAACT
>JAGBTW010000182.1 GCA_017631135.1 Alistipes sp. | reverse complement strand
GGCGTGCGAAGCTCCTGACGGAAGCGTCCAGAGAGAATCAGGGGATGTTCACGGATAAATGCGCGGAGGGTAATCTCAGCACCCACCGACAAGTCTCCTCCACGATAGCCCGAGGGGTGATACTTCGCATCTACCCTCCAATCGGCATATCGCTTAATAACGCCACTCGCCGCACCATATACATACCACGACGAGCGCTTATCGCGTGTCATATCGCCACGAAGATAGTCCTTGAGGCGAAGATATGAGTAGGTGTGCACGTCGAAGCCCACGCCACCGTCGATGGTCGAAATCACACCATAGCGGTCCCAGGGCTGCACCTGCACAAATATTTTATTAGATATAAGTCTCTCGGAAATCGAATCGCGAGTGACATCGGGGTTTATGTACCAATCTTTGTAGTACTCGTGGGTCGTAGCATGATACTCGCCATTACCGTCGTGCTCACCACGCTCGTTGGTGTACGAAGCACGCTTGTCGGTATATACCTTCGACCATGTCGTATACTCAAACTGGTGACCCACATATATCGCCGAGAGGTCGGCAATCGAGAAGTCGTACTCCGTAACGCGCTCCAGGGGTATTGCAAGAGCCTGCATAACGAAGAGCGAGTTGTTGCGATAGGTGTTGTGTGCCTCGGACGTAGCAAGACGCATGGGCACACCCGAGGGCATCTCGAATACCGTGTCGGCAATAGCCCACTCACCCACGACACCACCATTCTCGCGCGTGTCGACCATGTTGTTCATATATGCCGCATGCACCGAGTAGCGCTTGCCCGTATGTGCCACAGCAAGCGAGAGCGCATGGTTCTTGGTGCGCTGCCAGTCGTAGCGACCCATGGTGCTACGCGCCTTGTAATTGAGGTTTGCGGATGTCGAGGGGTTGATGTTCTGCGAGTGAACAAGCTCGAGGTGCTCCTCACGATAGCGCTTCTGTCCCGACTCGAGGTATGTCAAGTTGGTTATAGGCTTCTTGCTGTTGTAGAAGGGGACATTCTCGACGCGAGCAGTGTAGGCATCGTAGCTACGCGCAAACGTGAAGTCGCGGTCTTGGTTGCGGTCAAACCAGTTTGTGGGCTGTGACGACTGACCCAAGCCACCAAGCGCCATGTCACCCACACCATTGCGATAGAAGACATAGTCGGTGCGCCAGTCGGCAAGCGTGGTGTCCAAAGGCATTACCTTAACGCGGTTGTAGTAGCGGTCGACATGCCACTTCCAGTTTGGCAATGCGCGCACCGTATCGCCGAAGTAGTAGGACTCCAAGGGGCGACGCTCACGCTTCTTCTTCGTGTCGGTAGAGTCCGTAGCCTCCATGCCTTCTTCACCCTCCATACCTTCCATGCCCATACCCATGCCATCCATACCTGGAATGCCCGTGCCGTATATGTTGGTATTCTCGCCATTGCGCTGTGCACGCGCCATTGCGGCAGCATCAAGCTGTGCATACGACACATTGGGCAGCACCATTGCCACCACAAAGACCACAGCCGAGAGTATCCACCGCAAATTCTTCATCGCCTACTTCTCCACACATTTATTGGCACGACCAAAGAGCCATGTCAAGGTTGAAACAGCAATATAGAGAACGATGATTGCAAGCACAGAGTATGCGGGCATGCAAATAATCATCGCCACAGATGCCACAATAAAGCCATAGCGCAACTCGTTACCCTTAAAGCCGAAACTCTTGAACTTTAGCGCAAACATGCGTATGGGGCTGATGAGCAGCAACGCTGCCGCCACAGAGATAACAAGCACATGCTCCTGATAGAGCACAACCCTACCAGACTCCTCAAGCATAGCCAACGACATGAGCATAAGTGCATTAGCTGGCGTTGGCAAACCCTCAAACTCGGTGGTCTGTGTGGTGTCAATGTTAAACTTCGCAAGGCGCAACACCGAGAACGCTGCGATAATGAGTACAAGATACTTCAACCACCCCATCACCTCGGCATCGAGGTTGTAGTATGACGCAGAGCCAACATAGAGGTCGTACATGACAAGTGCGGGAGCCAAGCCGAACGTTACATCATCGGCAAGAGAGTCGAGCTGCACACCGAGGGGTGAGGTCTGCTTTAGGAGTCGCGCAGCGAAGCCATCGAGGAAATCGAAGAGTGCTGCAGCAACGATAAGCCAAAATGCCGTAGCATAGGCGTGGTGCACCAAAGCGAAGATTATAGCCACACAGCCGCATAGCAGATTTGCTAACGTAAGCATGTTTGGCACGGTGAACAACTTAATTTTCATATTGTTATGCATCAACAAATTTGTTTTTCGTATGGTTTGTCACTTCTAAAACAAACCCAAATATTTTGCAAAGATACAAAAAAATTTCTATCTTTGTGTAAATTTATAAAATTTAACGCTCAAAATTAAGGAAGGTCAAACTATGAACAACAACCGTTACTGCGTAATTATGGCGGGTGGTGCAGGCACTCGCTTTTGGCCCATGAGCCGCCAAAGCTGCCCCAAGCAGTTCTTGGACATCCTCGGAACAGGCAAGTCGTTCATAAGACACACATACGAAAGATTTAACACTATTGTACCAAATGAGAACTTCATTGTAGTAACGAATATGCGCTACAAGGAGCTCGTTTTGAAGCATATCCCAGAGCTCCAGGAGAGCCAAATTCTCTGCGAACCCATTGGTCGCAACACAGCGCCATGCATCGCCTATGCCGCGCACACACTTCTGAAGCGCAACCCCGATGCCGAGATGATTGTAACTCCCGCTGACCACCTGATACTCAACGAAAAGGAGTTTTTATCTATCGTGGAGCAGGCGCTCGACTTCATCCAGCATAACGACGCGCTGATGACCATCGGCATCACCCCCACACGCCCCGAAACGGGCTACGGATACATCCAGCGCACAAACGACAACAAGATATGCAAAGTTAAGTGTTTCACCGAGAAACCAAGTCGCGAAATAGCCGAGGCATTTTTGGAGTGTGGTGAATTTTTGTGGAACTCGGGAATATTCATTTGGAAGCTCAAAGAGATTATCGCAGCGTTCGAGAAACACCTCCCCGAGCACAACGCTCTCTTTGTTGCCGCAGCCGACAAATTGGGCACGCCCGACGAGCACAAAGCCATAGAGCAGATATTCTCGGAGTGCCGCCCCATAAGCATCGACTATGGCATCATGGAGATGGCCGACAACGTGCATGTCATAAATGGCAACTTCGGCTGGAGCGACCTCGGCACATGGGGCTCTGTCTATCAAAACATGCGCAAGGACCGCTATGCCAACGCCTATGAGCGTAAGCAGGTCTCTGCCTACAACACGCGCAACACGCTCATCTCGCTACCCAAGGATAAGATTGCCGTAGTAAACGGACTCAAGGACTATATCGTTGTAGACACCGACGATGTGTTGCTGATATGTCCCATGAGCGACGAGCAAAACATCAAGAGTTATATCGAGGAGGTGCGCTTCACCTCGGGCGACAAACACATATAGAGCACAAAAAACAAAGAAAAAAATCAATAAAGCAGTTCAACCACACCAAACCAAGAGAGGTTGAATAAAAGATGTAGTTTTAGGCTTGCGAAGCGCGAAAAACCGCAGTTTACTAAAGCGTAAATGAGGATTTTGAGCGCAAGCATATTTGTTGAGAGAATAGTGCAGATACTTTCGCTCGGCGAATTTCGAGGCGATGGGCTGTACTCGAGCGTACTGCCCATTGCAGAGATAATTCGTTAGCGGTAGTAGATGCATTGTTATATCAACAAAGAACGACAAAATAGACTTTTATTCAGCCTCTATTGCTAAATTGTTAATAAGTTTTCATAAATTCACTCTTATTTCTATGAAATAATTTCTAATTTTGTCGCGTTATTTTAGACGATGTGTCGCAAGATGAGATTGGCATGGTCATAGCACAGTGTTAAAAGAGCGAAAAAAGAGGCTAATTGCGATACACAAATAGAGAATGAAATAAAAGAAATACGACAAAATATGAAGAAGAACGAGACAGAATTTGACGAGATTGGCTTAACACCAGAGCTCTTCGATGGCAAGCACCAGGTGATACCCATCATCTCGGGTGGCGACGACACCATCGAGGAGGTAAACATCCCCGAAGTACTCCCTATCCTCACGCTCCGCAGCTCGGTGATATTCCCAGGCTCGGTGACCCCCATCACTGTGGGTCGCCCCAAGTCTATCGCCCTTGTTCGTGCGGTGGAGGCTGATGGTGGCATCCTTGGCGCAGTGCTTCAGGTAGACAGCAACATCGAGGACCCCCAGCCCGACGACATGCACAAGATTGGTACGTCGGCACGCATCCTCAAGATACTCGACATGCCCAACGGCAACCTCACAGTAATCCTCGCAGGTCTCAACAAGATTGAGGTGGGTGAGTACACCATGACGCAGCCCTACTTCAAGGCTACGGTTACACCCATACAGGACTCTACGCCCGACCCAAAGAATGTGGAGTTTACAGCCCTTGTGGAGTCTATCAAGGAGGTTACGCTCAACATCATTGACATATCATCGGCTATGCCCAAGGAGGCGGCATTTGCTATCAAGAACCTCGACTCGAGTCGTGCTATTGTCAACTTCATCTGCACCAACATGGAGCTTTCGGATGACGACCGCCAGCACCTGCTCGAGGCACCAGGTCTCTTGGCACGCTCACGCCGTCTGCTCGAGATACTCGTGCGCGAGCAGCAGCTTGCCGAGATAAAGAACGACATACAGACCCGCGTGAAGCAGGACATCGACAAGCAGCAGCGCGACTACTACCTACAGCAACAGGTGCGTGTCATCCAGGAGGAGCTTGGCGACAGCGTAGATGCCGACATCGAGCGTCTGCGCGAGGAGGCAAAGAAAAAGAAGTGGTCGGAGGCTACGGCTGCCATCTTCGACAAGGAGTTGGCAAAGCTCGAGCGCCTCAACCCCTCTATTGCCGAGTACTCGGTGCAGATAAACTACCTTCAGCTCATGC
>JAGBTW010000181.1 GCA_017631135.1 Alistipes sp. | reverse complement strand
GAGCGTGTTTACAGACTGCTGCACCTGGAGGCGTACACCCTGCTCGGCATAGTCGCGCTGTAGGCGTAGCTGCTCGCGCTGGTTGCGCACCTCGCGAAGCTGGTTAGTCTTCTTCAAGCCCGCAAAAAGAGGAATGTTAATCTGTGCACCGATAGAGATAGGATACTGCCACCAGAACTTCGACTGCTCGGCTGTAGAAGAACCACCTGTCATGCCACCAAGCAAGCCACCAAGTTCAGAGCGCTCCTGACCGATGTACGAAATCTGACCAAACGCAGCTATCGTAGGCATACGAGTAGTCTGAATAAGCTTCTCCTGGTGCTCCAAGAGCTCGAGCTGAAGGTCGAGGTTCTTGAGCGTTGTGTTATTCTCGAGGTCCAACTCATAGTCTGCGCCAAGCATAGCCATATCCTTGAAGTCGTCGAGCGAACCAATAACCTCAACATCAACATCCTCGGGGATAGACAAGTACATCTTGAGCTGCAACTTCGCGATGTCTACGCCATTCTTAAGCTGCAAGATTTGTGGCTCAAGGTTTGAGCGCTGCACGCGTGCAGTGATGTAGTCATACTCCGCAGCAAGACCATTCTTGTATAGCTCCTCGGTGTTCTTAACCACGCGGTCGGTGGTCACTGCAGCCTCCTCGAGCACCGAGAGCGACTGCTCGGCAAGCAAGATGCTATAGTATGACGCACTTACAGCAGCGATAAGGTCGATGCGTGTTGAGCGTGCGCTCTCTACTGCCATCTCCATCTGTGTGCGTGTCATCTTCAACTGACGATATACCGAGGGCACAAAGAGTGGCAACGACACATTACCCGCCACGTTAAAGGTGTTCTTACCACCAAACGAGAGGCCCTCTGCCATCTCCTGACGACGCAATGCCAAGGCATACTGCGCCGAAGCATCAACCTGGGGATAGAGCGTTGCCAAAGCCTGCTTACGCACATAGTCGTAACGCTCAACCTCGTAGTTAGCCACCGTGATGGTGGGGTTGTCGCTGAGAGCTATGTTCAACGCCTCCTCAAGCGTAAGCTCCAGCTTTTGCTGTGCCTCGGCAGCTACAACAATGCCCAAGCACATGCAGATTGTCATTAATAACTTTTTCATCTTGATATGATTTTTATTTATTTGTTTTTTTTTCTTTGCAAGCCTCGTAATTCTATTATAACGCATCCACAACCTAAATATTGCTAAAATACTTCGTTGTGCACTCGTCGATTATGCGCTGACCATCTATGGTGCATAAGCCGCGAATAAAGACCAAGAGCGAATAGGACATCATCTCGACCAACTCACTCGAGGGGCGCTCCTCGTCGAGCGTATTCACAAGCATGCCATGTACCGAGTGATGAAGCACATCGACCGCAAACTTAACCTTCACACTCTTCTCGAAGTAGCCACACTCCATGCATCCCGCTACCCAGCGCACGAGGTCATTCTTCGACTTCGACTGCACATCCTCCTCCAAGCGCTTGTATATCGAGGGGTAGAAACGGCGTATGTTACGACGTATGCGACCCGCCACGGGCGCAGCATCAATCATATCGCGCAGGTTGACAACCATAATCTCAAGTGGGTTGTCGATGTCGGATATATGGTGTAGACGACGCTCGCGCGAGTCCTCCATATAGTAGCGCAACGATTGATAGATGAGCTCCTCCTTGTCGTTAAAGAGCTCGTAGAGTGTTCGTTTGGACACACTTAACTCCTGCGCAATATCATCCATGCGCACAGCCTTTATGCCCTGCTCAACAAACATCTTCGATGCGTGATGAATAATATTTTCCTTTTGAGTCATTTCTATTGTCTGCTACATTAACACTATTTCACGGTGCAAATATAAGAAAGAAAACTTGAAAAACAAAAAAAGTTTTCAAGTTTTCTTCTTAATGGCTATACCTTTGGTATAATATATCGGCAATAGAGACTAAAATAGTGCTTTTATGCGGCTACCTACCCTACTATTTCACCGCTTACTCCTCCCATTTGAGGACAACACCCGTGCGCGAGGTATTATATATATTTATGGTGTGGTACACCGTGCCATCCTCTGCCTCGTGTGTTGTAGAGAAGTGCTCGGTAGTTACATCGGCGCGGTCGTGACCACCAAAACGCTTCTCGTCAGAAGAGAAGATTACGGTATACTTACCTGGCCATGGCACATTAAGTGTGTAGTCGGGAATAGATGCTGTTGGGTGCCAGTTGAGCACAAAGAGGAGTCCCTTGTGCGAGTAGACCATGGTCTTGTTCTGCTCATCCATCTGATGGTTATAGGGATAACCATCGCCCAACACGCCATATTTTTTGACCACGTCAATCATAGCCTTGTCGAACTCGGCAAGGAACGAGTAGCGCAAAAAGCCATTCTCCGCCAACGACCACTGACGGCGCGCATGCTTATACGACCAGTTGTTACCCTCGCGTGGGAAGTCTATCCACTCGGGATGACCAAACTCATTACCCATGAAGTTGAGATATGCCTCACCGCCCGTAGTGATTGTGAAGAGGCGGATAAGCTTATGGAGCGCCATACCGCGATCGATGATAAGGTTCTCGGATGCACGATCCATAGAGAAGTACATCTCCTTGTCCATCAAGCGGAAAGCGAGGGTCTTATCGCCCACCAATGCCTGGTCGTGCGACTCGGCATAGGCCACGGTGCGCACCGAGGGCAGACGGTTTGTCATCTCCGACCACATCTGCCAAATGTTCCAGTCGTCGTCGCTCTGCTCCTTGAGTATCTTAATCCAATAGTCGGGCAATGCCATGCCAAGGCGGTAGTCGAAGCCCATGCCACCCTCCTCGGGCTTTACGCACGAGCCAGGCATACCGCTAACATCCTCGGCGATGGTTATAGCATCGGGGCGCATGTCGTGGATAAGCTTATTGGCGAGGGTCAAGTATACTATAGCATCGCGATTTACGCCCTCGTCGAAGAAGCGCTCGCGGCAGTCGAACTCGACATATCCG
>JAGBTW010000180.1 GCA_017631135.1 Alistipes sp. | reverse complement strand
GAACTTGGGCTACGCAAACGACATCGTTAACGTTCGCCCCGGCTATGCCAACAACTACTTGATTCCTCAGGGTTTCGCAAAGGCTGCTACTGCATCTGCAAAGAAGGTGCTCGCAGAGAACCTTCGTCAGCGCGCTCACAAGGATGCAAAGATTCTTGCTGACGCACAGGCTTTGGCAGAGACTATCAACAACCTCCACCTCACTATCACTGCAAAGGCAGAGGAGGAGAAGATCTTCGGTGCAGTTACAGCTGCTGACCTCGCAAACGCACTTCAGGAGAAGGGCATCGAGGTAGACCGCAAGAACATCACTGTAGATTCAGTTAAGACTCTTGGTGAGTTCGAGGCTACTGCAAAGCTTCACCGCGAGGTTAAGGCTACTATCAAGTTCGCTGTTGTAGCAGAGTAATTTTTGTAGAGTCCCGCATTGCGCGGAATCTATATGCTCCCTGGATGGAAACATCTGGGGAGTTTTTTTTGTACGTGGTAACGATGTTTTGCAACTCGCGTGCGCCTACCCCACCCAAAAAAATGACTATTACTTTTTATTGTTGATAGATTTTTGTATCTTTGTATAAGTATTAGGGAAATAAAGACTTATATAATCAACTTTAATAACAAGCACTATGAAGAAATTTTTGGTTATTGCGGTTGCATTAATGCTCTGCACATCGGCAGTATTTGCACAAAACAAGGGTGACAAATATATTGGCGGCTACGCGGGAGTTCAGTTCCAATCAGTTAGTTTGGAGGGAGATAGCGTAACGGATGCTGGATTTCAAATCCAACCTGAATTGGGTTACTTTGTTGCAGATAGACTAAAAATTGGCGCAAGTGTTGGTTATGGCATAACTAGTGGTGTACACGCCCTTACACTCACCCCCAACATATCATATTATGCTCCTTTGTGCAAAGGTCTATATTACACACCCGGCATCGAGCTGGGTTTAGCAGTAGGTTTTATCGAGGGTTACGCTATACCTGGATTTGGTTTTTCCGCCCATCTTTTAACACTTGAGTTTAGACCAACTGAACATTTCGGTTTTAGCGCAAACCTATTTTCTTTAACTTATATTGGTCTAACAAGCGATGGACTTCTTCTAAACGCCGTAAGTTTTAATGTAGGTTTGAATCCAACCGTTGGTTTCAACTACTATTTCTAGAGTGGAGTTCGATAAGTTTATGGGGCAATCTGAAAGGATATGCCCCATTTTTATTTTAAAATAAAGAGTTCTCGCGACCTACACACCACGCAATGTTGCAAAACACCTAAATAACTGCATTTTTCGCTGAATAAATAAGACAATAATTTCGCGAGGATAGTCGTTAATTCAAAAATATTGTGTAACTTTGTGCGCTTATACGCATAAGCGCAAGAAACAGAAGAAGAATGAAGCGTATTTTTTGTTACATACTCGCAGTGGCAACCTTAACTGTAGGTGCGGCATGCAGCGTGGTGAACAATGCCATAAAGTCGGGTGACCCACAGTTTGCATACCAGCAAGCACTCGAGCTATACGAAGGCGAAAAGTGGGATCAGGCATCGACACTCTTCGAGGCTTGCCGACACATATACATGGGTACACCGCGCGAAGATACACTAACATTCTACAATGCGCGTTGCAAGTTCATGAACCACGACTGGGAGGAGGCAGCATCGCAGCTCGACACATATCGTCGCAAATTTGGTCGCAGCCCATTCATCGAAGATGCCGAGGGCATGTACGCACTTTGTCACTACTACATGTCGCCATCGCCCGAGCACGACCAGACGGTAACCACACAGGCAATCATCGCCATCACGGAGTTCATGTCGCGCTATCCCGAGTCGGAGGACAACGACGAGTTCACAGAGATGCTCAACAACCTCACGGGACGATTGATGGAGAAGAGCTACTTGAATGCCTACACCTACTACAAGATTGGTCGCTACAAGGCTGCGATTACGGCATTCAAGAACGCCATGAAGCGCTACCCCGAGTCACCACGCACAGAAGATATGATGTACTACCTCACGGTATCTTCATATCGCCTCGCGGACAACTCAATCGAGTCGAAGCAGGAGGACAGATACTTGGCGATGCTCGATGCCTACTACTCGTTCATCGCGGAGTATCCCGAGTCGAAGCATGTAAAAGAGCTCGACCGCATGGCAAAGAGCGCAAAGACATTCCTCGATAAGAGACAAAACACAGCAAAGGAGTAATACCCTCGCAAACAAAGATAATTAAGATAAAAAACACATATATCACTATGGAGATTAAGAAGAATGTTCCCAACAACACTATCACACGCAAGTTGGTAGACCTTGACTCACCTACAGGTAACATCTACGAGAGCATCAACATCATCGCTCGTCGTGCAAACCAGATTGCTTCGGAGCTCAAGACCGAGCTCAACCGCAAGCTCGCAGACTTTTCTGCACCCACAGACAACTCTGTAGAGGAGACCTTCGAGAACCGCGAGCAGATTGAGATTTCACGCTACTATGAGCGTCTTCCCAAGCCCGCACTCATTGCTACAGAGGAGTTCCTCGATGGCGAGGTATACTACCGCCACGGCAATAAGGAGTAAGAGAGTCGACAGACAAAACATAAAGAGATAGGATTATGCAGCTCAAAGGCAAGCATATCATACTCGGCATCACCGGCAGCATAGCAGCATACAAGGCAGCTATGCTGTGCCGTCTTTTAGTGAAGGAGGGTGCCGAGGTGCGTGTTATCATGACTCCGCTGGCAAAGCAGTTCATAACACCCCTTACGATGGCGACGCTCTCGAAGCATCCCATCCTCGTTGAGTTCTTCAACCCCGAGAATGGCGAGTGGAACTCGCACGTCTCGCTTGGCGAGTGGGCAGATATGTTGCTCATAGCCCCCGCAACGGCTAATACCCTTGCGAAGATGACTACGGGCATTGCAGACAATCTGCTTCTTACGACATACCTCTCGGCACGCTCTGTGGTTGCCGTAGCACCAGCCATGGACCTCGATATGTATGCCCACATCACCACACAGCAGAACTTGCGCACGCTCGCCGAGCGTGGCGTGGCTATCATCGAGCCCGCAGCGGGTGAGCTGGCAAGTGGTCTTGTTGGCAAGGGACGCATGGCCGAGCCCGAAGAGATTGTCGAGCAGGTGAAGGCTATCCTTGCACCAAGCAAGAGCCTCGCGGGCAAGCGCTATATCGTCACTGCAGGTGCCACAATCGAGCCTATCGACCCTGTGCGCTACATCACCAACCACTCTACGGGCAAAATGGGCTATGCCATTGCCGAGGAGTTGGCAAAGCGCGGTGCCGAGGTTAAGCTCATCACGGGACGCACTACCCTACCCACCCCCGCGGGTGTGGAGCGCGTAGATGTGCTCTCTGCCGCAGATATGTACAACGCTGCTGTGGAGGCGTGGCGCGATGCTGATGGCGCAGTAATGTGCGCTGCCGTTGCGGACTACACACCTGCCACAGTCGCTGACCGCAAGCTTAAGAAGTCGGACAACGACATGCACATCGAGCTTGTGCGCACAAAGGATATAGCTGCCGAGCTTGGCAAGAGCAAGGAGGGTCGCACATTGGTCGGCTTCGCCCTTGAGACCGACAACGAGGAGGCGAATGCCGAGGGTAAGCTCGAGCGCAAGAACCTCGACTTCGTGGTGCTCAACTCACTGCGTGACAAGGGCGCGGGCTTTGGTGGCGACACCAACAAGGTTACGTTCATCGACCGCAATGGTCGCGAGGAGCACCCCTTGATGTCGAAGCACGAGG
>JAGBTW010000179.1 GCA_017631135.1 Alistipes sp. | reverse complement strand
TCGTAAATCAGCTCATCGAGGGTCTCGATGACACAAACATGCTAAAACAAAACCTACGCAAGAAGCTTACGTCGGTGTACAACTGCACAGCCATGGCATCAAGCATCGTCAAGGGTCGCAATGCCCAAAACGTGAACCGCTTGCAGGAGGCTATCGAGGGTCGCTTGCAGGTGATGCTTGTCGACTACGCCTCGTCGCACGCGGGTGTGGCGCGCAGTAGGGTGGTCGAGCCTTTCGGCTTTACGACTAACTATGTTCAGGTGTGGTGCTTCGAGCCCGAAAGTGGCATGAATAAGCTCTTTAAGGTTGCGCGTATAGGCTCTGTCGAGGTGCTTGAAAGCGCGTGGCAGCATGCCGAGCGCCACGAGATGGGGTATATCGATGTCTTTCGTATGACGGGCTTCGAGCAGCATCGCGTATGCTTGAGGTTGGGTATGCTGGCGCGTAATCTGCTTATCGAGGAGTATCCTTTGGCCGAGCGCGACATTACGCCTTGTGATGGTGGGCGCTGGATGCTCGATACGAAGGTGTGCAACTATGTGGGTGTAGGTCGCTTTGTGATGGGCTTGTTGGACGATGTTGAGATTGTCGAGGGCCCCGAGTTGGAGGCCTATGTCGACAACCTTATCCATCAGTATAGCTCGCGCTCTGGGCGTTAGAGCAGTCTCTTAATCTTCTTAAACCACTTGTAGGGCATATATCTAAATGGCATGTCTATCCATGTAGGCGTGGTGAGCACTGCGCGGCGGTGCGAGAAGGCGTATAGCGAGTCGCGACCGTGGTAGCGTCCCATGCCCGAATTGCCCACGCCACCAAAGGGCATGTGCTCGTTGGCTATGTGCATGATGACGTCGTTGATGCATGCGCCACCCGACGAGGTGTGAGCTATTACGCGCTGGGCGCTCCTCTCCTCACCAAATATATATAGTGCCAAGGGCTTCTCCCTGTCGTTTATAAACTCTATGGCTTGCTCGATGCTCTCAATCTCCACTATTGGCAGCACTGGACCAAATATCTCTTCGCGCATTACGGCGCTATCAAGCGATACATTGTCCAAGAGCGTAGGCTCGATGTAGCGCTCCGAGGCATCCACCTTGCCACCCATGCGTATAGTGCCATCGTTGAGGTAGCTGCTCACGCGCTCGAATGCCTTATCCGACACCATGCGCACATAGTGCTTGCTCTTTTGTACATCCTCGCCATGTAGCTCTACCATGGCGCGCTTGAAAGCCTCGATAAATTGCTCCTTTACCTCGCGGTGTAATAATAGGTAGTCGGGGGCTATGCATGTCTGACCTGCGTTGAGTGTCTTGCCCCACGCTATGCGCTTCGCCGCAACCTCGATGTTGGCGCTTCTGTCCACCACCACAGGGCTCTTGCCACCCAGCTCGAGGACTACGGGTGTGAGGTTCTCGGCAGCAGCACGCATCACCACGCGACCGAGGTCTGGTGAGCCAGTGAAGAATATGATGTCGTAACGCTCCTTTAGAAGTGCGCTATTTACCTCGCGATGTCCCTGTACTATAGCCACATACTCCTCGTTGAAGGTCTCCTTTACAAGACGCTCCAATGCCGTCGATACGTTGGGAACGTATGGCGAGGGTTTTAATATGGCTGTGCAGCCCGCAGCAATAGCTCCAACGAGAGGGTTAAGCAACAGCTGAACAGGGTAGTTCCACGGTGCCATGATTAGCGATACGCCCAGTGGCTCGGTTATGATGGTGCTCTTTGAGGGGCGGAGTTTGAGTGGCGTCTTTTTGTTTGAGGGCGCTGCCCAGCGAACGAGGTTTTTAGTGAAGTTGTCAATCTCACCCAACACGATGCTTATCTCGGTGAGGTATGCCTCCTCGTAGCTCTTGTGTAGGTCGAGGTATAGAGCATCCGTAAGGCTCTTTTCGTGCTTGATAATCGCGTTGCGCAGCTTGCGTAGCATATCGATGCGAAACTCTATTGACAGGGTCTCGTGGCTGCGAAAGTAGGTGCGTTGCGCGGCTACAATGTTGGGGATGTTGATGACTATCTCGCTCATAATAAAGAAAGGGGCTTGCGCCCCCTTGATGTGTTAGATGATGTTAAACGCAATCTCCATCATGTTGGTAAACGATGTCTGACGCTCCTCGGCAGAGCATGCTGTGCCATGTACCAACGAGTCAGAAATGGTGCAGATGCAGAGTGCGCTCTTGCCTGCGCGTGCAGCATTCATATAGAGCGCCGTAGCCTCCATCTCGACTGCCAATACGCCCATCTTCTGCCACTGCTTCCAGTTGTCGGCATCGTCGCCATAGAATACGTCGCTTGCCATTACGTTACCAACCTTATAGTCGATGCCAAGCTCCTCGGCCTTTGCTGCAGCAGCACGCAATAGCTCGAAGTCAGCAATGGGGGCAAATGTGCCAGGAAGGTTGAACTGTGCACCATAGTTAGAGTCGGTGCAAGAGCCCATTGCGAATACCACGTCGCCAAGCTTGAGGTCGGGGTGGTATGCACCTGCCGAGCCGCAGCGGATGATGCGCTTCACGTCGTAGAAGTTGAAGAGCTCGTATGTGTAGATGCCGATTGAGGGGATACCCATGCCGTGGCCCTGAACAGAGACGCGCTTACCCTTGTATGTACCTGTGTAGCCGAGCATGCCACGCACGCTGTTGTACTGCACGGGGTTCTCCAAGAATGTCTCTGCCATGAACTTTGCGCGTAGGGGGTCGCCCGCCATGATTACTCTATCGGCGATCTCGCCATACTGTGCTCCAATGTGTGGAGTAGGAACTTTTCCTGCCATACGATTATTCTTTTTTTGTTGTTCGTTCTATATCTTTACAAAGTTAATACTATTCTCTCTAAACGCAAAGCCTAAATGTAAAAAAATAACTTCGTAACCATATATACCATTTTTTTTACTACCTTTGCGTGGATATAGACAACCCATTGCAATGAGTAGACCAAAGAAAAATAGCGATACCGCGGAGGTGAAGGCAACGAAGGAGAAAAAGTATGTCGAGACCCCGCTGATGAAGCAATACTACCAAATCAAGGCTGTGCACCCCGATGCAATCTTGCTGTTTCGTGTGGGCGACTTCTACGAGACCTTTGGCGAGGATGCCATCAAGGCGAGTGGCATATTGGGCATCACGCTCACGCGTCGTGCTAATGGCGCTGCGTCGTATGTCGAGCTTGCGGGCTTCCCGTACCATGCGCTTGACAACTACATGCCCAAGCTTGTGAGGGCGGGTGAGCGCGTGGCTATATGCGAGCAGCTCGAAGACCCCAAGTTGGTCAAGGGACTCGTTAAGCGTGGCGTGGTGGAGATGGTGACTCCGGGCATCGTAATGGGTGAGAACTTGGTTGCGGGCAAGGAGAACACCTTCCTTGCGGCTGTATACTTCGCAAAGACAACCACGGGCATCGCCTTTCTTGACCTCTCGACAGGTGAGTTCTATGTTGCCGAGGGTGATGATGCCTATGTCGATAAGCTAATATCCAATCTCCAGCCCCGCGAGATAGTCTTTCAGCGCGGCATGGAGGAGCGCTTCAACGATACGTTTGGCTCGAAGTACTACACCTATCGTCTTGACGAGTGGGTATTCTCCGAGACAGTGAACCGCGACAAGCTCACCAAGCAGCTTGGCGTGCAGTCGCTCAAGGGCTTCGGCATAGATGCCATGAGCGCGGGCATCTCGGCAGCTGGTGCTATACTCTACTACCTCGAGTTTACGGAGCACAAGCAGACAGCACACATATCCTCTATCTCGCGCATCGAGCGCGGTGACTCGGTGTGGATTGACCGCTTCACAATTCGCAACTTGGAGCTCTTCAATTCCAATAGTGCCGTTGCGCGTTGCAGCTTTGTCGACACCATAGACCGCACCTTAACGCCCATGGGTGGTCGTCAGCTAAAGCGCTGGGTGGCAATGCCCTTGATGGATGTGCGAAAGATTGCGCAGCGCCAAGATGTGGTTGAGAAGTTCGTCGTGGATGGCGACTTTGCGGACTCTATGCGCGAGCAGATAGCTCTTATTGGTGATCTGGAGCGCATGGCATCGCGCATAGCTACGGAGCGCATCACGCCGCGCGAGCTTATACAGCTCAAACACTCGTTGCGTGCCGTAGAGATTGTTAAGGCGATGATGGAGTCGACAGATAACGACGCTATGCACGCCCTTGCTGAGCGCCTCGATGCTATGAGTGGGGTAGTAAATCGCCTCGAGAGCGACATCTTCCCCGACCCCGAGACAAACCAAATACACAAGGGTGGCATCATCGCCTCGGGCATATCTGCCGAGCTTGATGAGTTGCGCAGCATAGCGCTACATGGCAAGGACTACCTGCGTGCGTTGCAGGAGCGCGAGAGCGAGATTACAGGCATACCCTCGCTCAAGGTGGCGTATAACAACGTCTTTGGCTACTACATCGAGGTGCGCAATACTCACAAAGACAAGGTGCCCGAGTCGTGGATACGCAAGCAGACGCTCACCGATGCCGAGCGTTACATCACCGAGGAGCTTAAGGAGTATGAGCAGAAGATTCTTGGTGCCGAGGAGCGCATCATTCAGATTGAGGTGCAGCTATACCAGCAGCTCGTGGCATACG
Source organism: Alistipes sp. (assembly GCA_017631135.1). Taxonomy (GTDB): domain Bacteria; phylum Bacteroidota; class Bacteroidia; order Bacteroidales; family Rikenellaceae; genus Alistipes. The sequence goes on along the minus strand of JAGBTW010000179.1, from coordinate 6,819 downwards.
TCGCGCAGTTCATTGTGCCCCTACAGCGCAATGCCCAGGCCATAGCCTATGTTGACTGTCTGCAGTCGTTGGCACGCATAGCCACCGAGCGACGTTATGTGCGCCCTGTGGTTGATGAGTCGGATGTTATCGACATCACCGATGGTCGTCACCCCGTCATCGAGACACTCATGGCCATAGGCGAGGAGTATGTGCCTAACAGCGTGCGCCTCGACACCACAGACCAGCAGATTATCGTCATCACGGGTCCTAATATGTCGGGTAAGTCGGCACTGTTGCGCCAGACGGCGCTCATCGTGCTCATGGCACAAATGGGTTCGTTTGTTCCCGCAAAGGCAGCGCGCATAGGCGTTGTGGATAAGATATTTACGCGCGTGGGTGCTTCGGATAACCTCGCCGAGGGTGAGTCAACATTCATGGTCGAGATGCTCGAGTCGGCAAGCATCCTAAACAACATATCGCCCCGCTCGCTCGTCTTGCTCGACGAGATTGGTCGCGGTACGAGCACCTATGACGGTATATCTATAGCGTGGGCAATGGTCGAGTACCTCCATAACAACGGTCTTGGCGCAGCAAAGACGCTCTTTGCGACCCATTACCACGAGCTCAACGAGATTGAGAATATGCTCCCCCGTGTGAAGAATTACCATGTTACCGTAAAGGAGATTGACAACAACATAGTCTTTCTGCGTAAGCTTGTGCGCGGTGGCACGGAGCACTCGTTTGGTATACATGTGGCACGCATGGCGGGCATGCCTCGCTCTATCGTATCGCGTGCCGAGGCCATCCTTGCCAACCTCGAAAAGGTCTATGGCTCGGGCGAGATTGTACCAAGTGGCGCTATCAAGGAGCGCGGCAAGCGACGTGCTGTGGCAGCTTCGGCTATCGAGACAAAGGATAATATCCAGCTGTCGATGTTCCAGCTCGACGACCCTGTGCTTGTTGCCATACGCGACCAAATCAAGGGTTTAGATATTAACTCGTTAACACCGCTTGAAGCGCTGAATAAACTTAACGAGATAAAGCGTATTACAGGACTGTAGTAGGTTAATTAGCAATTAGTAATGAGTAATTAGTAATTAGTAAAGTGTTGATAATCAACCATGTCATGTTGAGCAAAAGCGAAACATCTCTCGGGCAGTACTACAGAAGAGAGCCTCGGAGACCTTGAGATTCTTGAGTTCCTCTACCTTGCTCCGCCTCGGCATAACAAGTGAACTTGTTCTGCACTCGGCTTAATCGCAACGTTCACTGCGTTCAGAATGACATTCTTAATGTCACTAATTTCCCTAAATTCCTTAAACTCACTATATTATAAAACACACAGGGCTGATTAAACGTGTAATCAGCCCTGTTTTTATCTGCGTTCCAACGAAGGATTAACTCTTCGATGTCATAATCTTAAGAATCATGGCGTCGGTCTGTGTCATGCCGTCGCGACCAATGTCTGTAAGGTTGCGGATAGAGCGGTCTACATCGTCGTCGATGATGCCCTCGACAGACTTGATGACGCGACCATTCATAGCCATGAGCGCCGAAACTACGGCTGTTGATACGCCCGATGCGCACTTCATAGCGCATGAGGGCTTTGCGCCGTCGCAAATCATGCCCGCGAGGTTGCCAATCATGTTCTTAACAGCCTTTGTGACCTCGTCGTAGCCACCACCCATAAGGTAGGTGATACCACATGATGAGCCCGTAGCTGCGACAACGCAACCACAGAGTGCCGAGAGGCGACCGAGGCTCTGCTTGATGTAGATGACGGTGAGGTGGCTCAAGATGAGCGAGCGCACCATCTGCTCGTGAGATGCACCAGTCTGTTCGGCGTACACAACAACGGGAACGGTAGACGTAAGACCCTGGTTGCCGCTACCCGAGTTACTCATAACGGGAATCATAGCACCCGCCATGCGAGCGTCACACGCTGCAGTTGTCATGCCGACAATCTGGCAGTGGAGCGTGTCGCCCATGATGTTACGCTCCGACTCCGAGCGCATGAGCTTGCCGATGGCGTGACCATACTCGCCCTTGAGTGACTCGTATGCCGCATTCATATTTAGGCGCTTTGCCTCCAATATGAACTCCAACTCGTCGAGGGGTGCTGTAGTGGCGAAATCCCACACGCGGCGCAACGTGAGCTCGGGGTCTTTCTGCTCTGCGGGCTCTGCACCCTCGCTTGCTGCGGGAGCGTCTGCCGAGAGGAGCACCTCGTCGTTGCGTGTGATAGATACGAAGCGTGTGTGACCACCCGCGATGATGGCTACAGCCTTGTCGTTGCCCGCGGTAACCTCAATCTCAATGTAGAGCTTCTCCTCGATGCCCTCCTTGAGGTCTACGGTTATGCGCTTCTCGTCGATAAGACGACATCCCTCCTTTACCGAAGCGTCGTTAGCATCCTTCAACACCTCGAGCTCGTACTCCGACTTGCCAACCAAGGCGCCGAGAGCCATGGCAATGGGTAGACCTGTCATGCCTGTGCCAGGTATGCCCACACCCATAGCGTTCTTGAGTACGTTAGCACTCAAGCGTGCCTTGATGTGCTCGGGCTCCTTGCCGAGAGTCTCGGTAGCCTTTGCTACGCATAGCGCAACGGCGATAGGCTCGGTACAGCCTATTGCGGGAATAATTTCGCGGTTCATGAGGGCGATAATCTCGCGACGCTCCTCGGGTGTAAAGTTGCAGTTCATATGTTATAGTTTTTAAGTAATTCGTATTATTAGGCAATTTATCACACGAAGATATATATTTTTTGCGTAACGTGCAAACGTTTAAGGAAATTAGTGCGGCATAAATTGTCGAAGCATATATCTAATACGAAAGCAGCCCGACCACACGGTCGGGCTGCAACCAAATACATTTAATCAAATCATCTATTCTCTCTTGGGTTGCATTTTTTTTAATAGTGAAAAATTAGTTTAAATTTTCTTATAACAAGTCGCAAAACCATCTTTCGAATCACTCAAATAGAGTTTGCTGCCATCAATATGATAGTATTTCTTCATATATGGAATCTCTTCGCCTGGGCTCTTTATGACAATCACATCATCGTCAAACTCATATTTATACCACTCGACATGCGACGAGTCTACTGGTTGACTTGATAGATCTTTATACTTATAGTTGTAAGTACAACAATCAGTAGGTGTTATAAACTGAATATGGTCGGCATAGTAGTAATCGCCCTCTTTGCGTACAGCATGCCAGTCACCGATAAAACGACTATCCGCATCCTCATATCTCGTAAGGTATAAGTCGAGACCATAGCCATCACTATTGTATATTATCATCGTGTCACCAGTCATACTTATCTTGGCATCGTTCCACTGCGAATAATTGTCATAGCACATAGATAACATATCTCCCTCAACCTTGTAGCTAAAGCCCGATGATGATGAATAGAGTAGTCTACCATCAACAGCATAACCCTCCATAGTAGTATAACCATCGCCATCATTCCAGAAACGGAATGCTATTTCATACCTACACTTATTCGCTCCAATCATAGCATCATCCAGAGTCGTCTTCCAATAGCCCAAAACACCCGCTTCATCATCACTTTTATTGGACAACTTACCACTCGTCTCGTCTACACCATCTCCAGTTGGCGGCAATTCTGACCTCTCGCACGATACTGCCACGCCCACAACCGCAAGCATTAACAGCAATTTTACATACTTTTTCATAGCAATAAAGATTTAAGGTTTATATACCAAACAACCCTAATACGGACTAATATATAATACTACCATAAGGATTGTGTATCTCGAACATCTGAACATTGACATAATTATAATTCAACTCTGGTGTCCAACCACCAAGAGGAGTAGATATTCCATCTGTTATTCTCTGGCTCATATCAAAGCATCCTGCCGCAAACCAACCGTTACTATAACCATCGTAGCCCCAATTCATATAATACATAGCATCATACTTTTGTGTACGTTCAGTTTCTGTATAGCCATATGGATTGGGATGATTGGGATTAATCAAATAATTGAGGGTTGACACAACCTCATCGTAACGATAAAAACAATAACCAACAGATATCCATGTCAATGTATTTTTTGACAATAAACCATTCAAAACGCCTCTAAACACACTGATATTAAAATCTGGCCTTATAACTATAATAGGATTCGCCAAGGCATGCATATGATATTCATCATGACTTTGTATATTACCAACTGTTACACCAAAACCATCAAGTACACTATGAACTTTTGACAATTGGAATGATGACAACTTATTAGTGAGTGATATATTTGTACCCTCTGATAGACGATAGCCTATTTCAAGATACAATCTTGCTATCATATCATGAACATCAGATGTACACACATTAGCACCAACACCATGAATATCATTTCTCATGTGATTACTCATAGTTGCAACATCTAGCGCAATTGTTTGACCATACAGCACATCATTCGGATTCGTAACAACATATGAGCCGTCAGAAAGTGAACACATAAGGGCCTGTGCGATAGCAGCAGCCTCATCATATGCTATACCATCAGGATACATTGCACCATATATAGTATCAGTACCCCATTGTACATTTGTTAAAGGTCCATATTTTACTCGTTCTACATAATTCTCTTTGGTTACTATAATAGCCATAGGCTCTTCGGGAAGCACTGACAAAGTTGTCACCATATCCTCCATAAGCAAATCAAAAGGTTCAACACCCGTAGGCTCGCCATAAGTATAGCTACCATATTCCGTCACAGCAATAATGGGCTGTTGCGAACGGTCCGCTGCCACAATGGTAAAACCTTGATTATCCTCATTGTTGAACACATACATGATTGGCTCATCATTCACCTCTCCACCACGAGTTACGGGACGCATAACGGTCTGACCCTCGCCACGCTTAATAACACGTTTGGTTGTCGAGCGCGTCTCATCACTCTCCAACAACTTTAATGCATCCGCTGCAATTGCAAGTGCCTCATCGTAGCTTCGTGTGTTAGAGTTTGGCAACTCTACACTCTGATTCTGCTTGGGAGCATCATTGCTAACATACTCCTTCTGACACGAGGTAACAGCTACTGCTACCATTGCCAATACAAAATAAAACTTTTTCATAGGCTTAAGTTATTAAGGTTATTCTTATTCTTCATGCTATATCGCTTGCGCTCTTTGCGCTCAAAGAGCAACAAGCGACATTGCATACCACATTCTCGTCTGCGACAAACCTTTTCTACAACCTTCGGTTTATCCATACACTATATTATAAATGTACCGCTGTACTCTCCGTAGTCGGTGTAGATGTAAATCTCGTAGTAACCCTCATCACCCGACAATGCAAGCGTTGCTGTGCAAACGCCATTCACACTATCGCTCCATGACTCACCTGTAGTGGTGTTGACAACTACAATATCAGCAACACCAAGATCTCGATTTACGACAAAGGTCACAACTCCATCGTAGTAGCTCGCCTCTATATCCGCATAAAGAGATAAAGGCAGGGGAATAACAGGTTTGGGATTAATAGGGATAGGTTGTCCTTTTGGGGGCTTTGTAGATGGGTTGTCTGCATTCGCAATAGATGCAACTACAATTGCAAAACATAGAAGTAGAAGTTTTTTCATAGCACAATAGTTTTTTAGTTAGAATGTTGTACTGCAAATTTACTACTATATGCTATATATAACAAAAAACAAGGGGTAGTAAAATCTCCCCTTGTCAATACCCAATATATTGATATACAAATATTTACACCACGTGGATTTTACAAATATCTCACACCATTGATAATCAGCAAGTTACACAAATACCACACCAATCCATTAACACAAAACACTGATATTCAACAACATAAAACTTCACTCACACAAACAAATCTCTAATTTTCTCATTTTCGCACACCCTTAACTTGGCTTTAACCTTATATTTCAATCGAGAAAGGGCATCGGTATCAATATCAAGAAGCATAGCGATAGAACGAGAGGAAAAACCATGCAAATAATATATAATATAGCGATACTCCTTATTGTTTATTTTAGGACATTGCTCACGAATATCTAATAGTAAATTATCATGTTGCGAGTTTACAATATTCTCAAGATTTTTCAAACACTCCTCATCATTCTTAAGCGAATCTATACTTTTATTTACAGCCGCAACAACTTTTCCTGATATATGTGTCGTATTACCATACTGATAATATATCTCACAAATTTTGTTAAGTTCAATAAAATCTACACTCTTTATCATCGAACTTTCATTAGACGTTGCAGTTTTCAAAGACTGCTCCAACTCCGCTATAACACTTATGTAGTTAGCTATATCTCTACTCCTCTTAACATACAGGTAACGAGCATATAGCAAGATAGTGGCTATGATTAGCACAAGGACTGCTATCACACATATTAAACGCATTTTATCTATTTGTGCACGTTCCTCAATTAAAGTGCGCTCGCTATCTATTAAGTCTATCTGTCCCTGCAACAGAGATCCATTAACAAGATTATACACCGCCTCATCTTGCATTGCAATCATCAACCTATAGGTCTCAAGAGCTCTATCGCAATTATTTTGAAATAACTGCACCCTGTACATAGCATAATTTATCAGCATCTGATTTCTATCGGTCTGAAGTTCTGCGATAGACAACAACTTTTCAGCATACTGATAGTTACCCCTACAAGCCTCAAGTATAGCACCTATGCAATAGTAATCACAAACGCTATATCCTTGACAGCATGATACATCAATCAACGGATATATTGAAAGGCACTCTTCATCTTCTTCAAGTTCAATATAATTACTACAAATATCTATTAAAGAGATATTTTGCAGCAACCTATCATTCTG
>JAGBTW010000178.1 GCA_017631135.1 Alistipes sp. | reverse complement strand
GAGCTCCTTCTTCAAGAGCTTGATAAGACCAGCCACGCGTGCGGGAGGAATAAGACCAGACATATCCTTGATGGTAATCATGTCTGCGCCGAGCTCTGCCATCTGGCGAGCTTTATCCAAGAAGTACTCGTCGGTAAACACTTTCTCGTGCTCCTCGCCATCAGAATACTTGGGGTCTACAGTGTAGCACACTGCGCAGTCAGCGATACCGCCATACTGCTTGATATACTTGATTGTTGACTTAACATTGTCTACGTCGTTCAATGCATCGAAGATACGCATGATACCCAAGCCGCTCTCGATAGCATTGCGTGAGAAACCGTCGATAATCTCGTCGGTGTAGGGAGCATAACCAAAGAGGTTACGACCGCGCGAAAGCGCAGTAAGCTTTGACACGTCACCCACCGCCTTTTTGATGGTCTCGAGACGAGTCCAGGGGTTCTCATTAAGATAGCGCATAACAGAGTCGGGCACTGCACCGCCCCATACCTCCATAGCATAGAAGCCTGCATCCTTGTAGTAAGGAAGACAGCGGTCTACCTGCTGCTGGGTCATGCGTGTTGCGAAAGACGACTGCTGACCGTCACGCAACGTAAGATCACGAATTTTAAGGATCTTTGTCATAGTTGTGAAATTAGGTTTATTAGTTAGTTTTAAGTCGTTTCAAGGTTGTTTTATTATTCGAATAACAAATTTAAGCAAAATTTCCCCAAAAAACAAATATTTTTCTAAAAAAGTAGTAATGGCGAGGTGTGTGATATGGGCGAGGTGTTGATCGAGGAGTCGATATGTGGAGGTGTAGTGAAATAAAAATAGGTGCGGGAGATTTGAATATCTCTCGCACCTAAAGTATTGATTTGTTGGATGTTTATTCGACCACCTCACCAAAGAGCGTGGCTGATGAACAGCCCGTAATGCGCACCTTGACATAGTCACCAACCTTGAAGTTGTGGCGGTCAAACACTACCATCTTATTTTGCGATGTGCGACCCGAGAGTTGCTCCTCACTGCGCTTTGATGTGCACTCGACAAGAATTTCGAACTCCTTGCCTATGTCGCGCTTGTTGCTCTCCTCCGAGAGTTTATTCTGAAGGTCGATAATCTCGGTTAGGCGACGCGTCTTAACATCCTCGGGAACATCATCACCAAGGTGGCGCTGGGCAAATGTACCAGGACGCTCCGAGTACTTAAACATGTAGGCGAAGTCGTAGCCCACCTCACGCATGAGCGAGAGTGTTGCCTCGTGCTCCTCCTCGGTCTCGTGCGCAAAGCCCGCGATGAGGTCGGTGGTGATGGCGCAATCTGGCATATAGCGACGTATAGCCTCCACTCGCTCCAAGTACCACTCACGCGTGTACTTGCGGTTCATGCGCTTGAGCATCTCGGTAGAGCCCGACTGTGCTGGTAGGTGTATAGCACGACAGATATTGGGCATAGAAGCCATGGTCTCGAGAAGCTTGTCGCTAATATCCTTGGGGTGTGATGTTGCAAAACGCACACGCAAGAGGGGTGAAATCTCTGCCACCTGCTTCAACAACTCGGGGAAGTCGACCTCTCCAGTGCGGTAAGAGTTAACATTCTGACCAAGGAGCGTCACCTCGCGGTAGCCATTCTCAAAGAGTGTGCGAGCCTCCGCAACGATGGTTGCAGCATCGCGGCTACGCTCCACACCGCGTGTGTAGGGCACTACGCAGTATGAACAGTAGTTGTTGCAGCCACGCATGATGGCGATGAAGGCGCTCACACCATTTCTATCGAGGCGCACGGGGGCAATCTCCGCGTATGTCTCCTCCTTCGAGAGTTCGACATTTACTCCAGTAGAGCCACCATCCACCTCGCGCACGAGGCGTGGTAGGTCGCGGTAAGAGTCGGGGCCAGCAACGATGTCTACACCCGTGCCACCCTTCGTAAGCTCCTCCTTGAGGCGCTCTGCCATGCAGCCGATGATGCCGATTATGAGCGAGGGCTTCTTCTTGCGCATGTGGCGCATCTCGCTCAAGCGACCCCAGATGCGCTGCTCGGCATTGTCGCGGATGGAGCAGGTGTTGATAAGCACGATGTCTGCCTCCTCGAGGCTCTCTGTATAGCGGAAGCCCTCCTGCTGCATGATAGACACGACAATCTCCGAGTCGCCAACATTCATCTGACAACCGTATGTCTCGAGATATAGCTTGCGACCACTACCCGTCAGCGGTCTCAAATTATTTACGTTTACATTCATAGACTTTGTTAAAAGTGTTTAAGCGGGATGTCTCCCAGCACATTAATAAGTTGTATAACAAGAGCTGATTTTAGGCGCACGAAGCTCGAAAAAGCGGAGTTTACTTGAGGTAAATGAGCATTTTGAGAGCGAGTGCAACACCAAAGCAGCCTTGTTAGACAGCTTATTCTGTGGGCATAGCATCCTCCTCAGGGAAAGGCTTAAATCCCTGACCAAAGGTGTCATACGCATCGGTCACAACCACAAATGCGCGAGGATCAAACTCCTTAATCTTCTGCTGCACGTTGCGCACCTCACGACGGCTAACAACGAGGAATATCATCTCCTTATCGTCGTGTGTGTACATACCCTGTGCCTTGAGGTAAGTACCGCCACGGTTGAGATCCTTGAGGATGTACTGGCGCATAGCGTCAGAGTGCTCGTTGCAGATGATGTAGAGGAGCTTATCGCGTGATGCACCGTCGATGGTATAGCCCAAAACCTTGGCATTCACAAAGATGCAGACACCAGAGTAGAGTGACAAGAGTAGACCAGCACCCTCCTTGCCATCGGGGAGACCGACGCCGAAACCGATAACAACAAGACCGCTCAACACGATAAGTGCGTCAGAGAGAAGCACGCCGTTAGCGAACTTCATCTTTGCAAACTTGTGTAGGAGCATACCTGTAATATCTGTACCACCTGTTGCGGCGTTGTTGCGGATAACGATACCCACGCCCACACCACTCAAGCAACCGCCGATGATGGCAGCCAAAAGAAGGTGGTCAGAGAGGTTGATATATCCATTGAGAAGCAATGTTGGGTCGAGAGCCT
>JAGBTW010000177.1 GCA_017631135.1 Alistipes sp. | reverse complement strand
GCTCATCTACACTCCTAACTCTTACATCGTTGAGCTCAACATCGACGGAGTTGTAGAGAAGGCAGTTATGCGCGAGGTTCAGTATCACCCTGTTCGCGAGCAGGTTCTCCACGTAGATTTCTACCGTGTTCAGGAGGGCAAGCCCGTTGCAGTTAACGTTCCCGTACGCCTCACTGGTAACGCAGAGGGTGTTAAGATCGGTGGTAAGCTCGCTCTTTCAGCTCGTAAGCTCACAGTTAAGGCTCTCGCAGAGTACATTCCCGATGAGATCGTTGTTGACGTAACACCTTTGAAGGTGGGTCAGACAATCTTCGTTGGCGACCTCAAGCAGGAGAACCTTACATTCGTTACTCCCGCAACTACTGCAGTTTGCGCCGTTCGCGTAACTCGTGCTTCACGCGCTGCGAAGTAATCTTAAAGAGATTAACAGCTTTACGTTATGAAGTATCTTGTTGTCGGGTTAGGCAACATCGGAATGGAGTACGCCGCAACCCGCCACAACATAGGTTTCAGAGTGTTGGATGCCTTGGCCGAGGCATCCAATATCTCTTTTACGACGGTGCGTTATGGCGCTATGGCGACACTAAAACACCGTGGTCGCACTATCTACCTGCTTAAGCCATCGACATACATGAACCTGTCGGGTAAGGCGGTGCGCTACTGGATGGACCAAGAGCGCATACCCCGCGAGAACCTGCTCGTCGTGTCGGATGACATAGCACTACCCTTTGGCACATTCCGCATGCGCAAGAATGGCTCGGAGGGTGGACACAACGGCTTGCGCAATATCACCGAGCTGTTGGGTGACAACCAGTATGCACGCCTTCGCTTTGGCGTGGGTGGCGACTTCCCCCGCGGACACCAAGTAGACTATGTCCTTGGTAACTTCACCGACGAGGAGAACAAGGCTATGCCCGACCGCCTTAAGCTCTTTGGCGACGCCATATTGTCGTTTGTGAGCGTGGGTGCCGACCGCACGATGAACAGCTTTAATGGCAAGTAAAACGCCACAAAGAGGACGAGCAAATAGAACATCAAACGATACAGAGAGAGGGGTTATCCATTTGGACAACCCCTCTCTCTGTATTATGAAGCGTAGACTTTACAGACTATAAAACAGACACAGTCTACTACAAGAATCCGTCGAACTCAAGCTGCGTGCGCACCTTTGCCCACTTGACAACGGGGCGACGAACACCATCAATAAACATGATGGGACAGCCAAGAGCCGAATCGTCAATATAGAGGTCTGCAAAGACCTTTGGTGACTCTGTCCACTCCTCCTGCTCGGGGTTACGGTTGACAGCCCACAACTCAATCTTGCGATCCTCAAACCACTTAACAGCGGCATTAAGTTTATCTCCCGAACGCATCGTGTAGAGGATGATGCGGTGCCCTCTCTTATTGAGGGCACGCAACACATCTACAGCTCCTTCAACCTCCAAACCAATAGCGGGATACTCATGCTCAACGCATGTGCCATCGAAATCTACAGCAATGATAGATGAAGTATTATTTGCGCTCATAATTTACTTTTTGAAGAGTGACAAAATCTTGTTCAAACGCAACTTCTTGGGCGACATATCCTCGTCAGCAAAGTAGCCATAGCCGTAACCATAACCGTAGCCATAGCCATAGCCATGCTTGGTCTGCTTAACGCCATTGAATACGATGCTCATATTGTGGATACGCTTATCCTTGTGCATACGCTCGATATCGGGCAAGTGGTTGCGGTCGAGGTTGCCATCACGAACAACATAGATACCCAAGTCAACAAGCGGGTCAACGATGACAGCATCAGCAACAGCCATAGCGGGAACACCGTCGACGATAACATAGTCGTAGCGCTCACGAAGCTCCGACATAAGCTGCTTCATGCTATCAGACATCAACATCTCACTTGGGTTGGGCGCCAAAGGACCAGAGTAAATCATATCTACGCCCTCTACCTCACCCTTGATGATAAGATCGTTGAGCGAGCTAATCTTGCCAGCCAAGAAGCTTGTTACACCACGACGATCGTTGCGGTGACCAAACTGCTTTGAGAGTGTGCGGCGACGCAAGTCAAGGTCCATAAGCACTACGCTCTTACCAGCCTGTGCAAGTGTAACAGCGAGGTTTGTCGAGATAAATGTCTTACCACTATGAGGAATAGACGATGTCAACATGATAACCTTGACATTCTTCGACACCGACATGAAGCTCAAGTTAGCGCGCAACATACGGAACGCCTCGCTCACAGCATCACGGCTCTCCTCCTTAACGACAATACCACGGTCAGAGGTACCTGCATAGAATGGTATATCGCCAAGGAAGGGTGCTGAAATTGTCTCCTCAATCTCGCGACGAGAGTGTACCTTTGTATTTGTCATCTCGCGGAGATAGAGAATTGCGAATGGCAATATGAGCGCAATCAAGAGCGCTGCCAGGTAGATAAAGGCTGTGCGGGGGCTAACGGGCTTGTCGCTACCGTAAGCATGGTCGATAACGCGAGCATTACTCTCCGCTGTAGCACCTACAAGGGCATTCTCCTCGAGTTTGGTAAGAAGATAGATATACAACTCCTCCTTAACCTTCTGCTGACGAACGATAGAGAGCAACTCACGCTCCTTCTGTGGTGAGCCCTCCATGCGGTTGTCCGCCTTAAGCTGCTCGCGGTTCATCTGCTCAATCTGCAACTTGAGAGTCTCGATATGAGAGTCGAGAGCCGAGATAATCGTAGCACGCAAAGCTATGAGCTGCGCCTTAAGGTCGATAAGGATGGGGTTAGTTGAATAGTCTGTGTCGGCAAGACGCTGATACTCCAAGAGGTTACGGTTGTAGGCCTCAATCTGCGTTGCAAGAGCATTTGACGCGCCACTTGCCAAGGCTGTAGACGCGGGGATAAGGCTCAACTCCGAACCCTCATCCGAAATATAACCCTGGATATACTTTGCCATCTCAAGGTTTGCCTCCAATGAGAGTGCCTCCTGCTTGAGCTTCTGAATCTCCTCAGCGCTCAATGTAGCCTCCTTCTCAGGACTATAGATGCGGTTTGTCTGCTTATACTCCGCTACCTCTGTGTCGGCGAGATTAAGCTCCTCACCCAAGGTGATAAGACGCTCGCTGATGAACTGATCGGTAAGACGAGAGATCTCCTGCTTGTCACCAATAGCATCGTAGTTGTAAGCGTCGATAATACCGTTGATAACATCCTCGGCACGACGAGCAACAACATCGTTCATCGAGAGGTTGATGACTGAAGACTGCTTATCAGCAATTGCACACTGCAATCTTGCACGGTAAGCCTCAACAGCCTTATTGTGGTTCAACTTTGTTACGGTCACCTCGCGATAGTCATCCGCATAGGGT
>JAGBTW010000176.1 GCA_017631135.1 Alistipes sp. | reverse complement strand
CGAGGACTTTGTGGCGTTGACATAGCCGAAGAACTCCTCTGCGGGGTCGCACATATCCTTTGACAAGAGGAAGGGCTCCGAGTAGTATATCTCGCTCATGTTGCCACTCTCATCCTCGGCGATGCCCGCAAAGAGGAAGCGGTCTTGCTCGCCATAGCTGTAGTACATATCCATAATCTCGGGGTTAGAGGCGTAGTCGTACATGAGCAAGTCCTCGAGGAATGCCTCCTCGCTATACTCCACGCGCATCCACTCCTCGTACCACCAGAAGCGCAACTTGTCGGTGGGGATGTTGGTCTTTGCCTCGACGATGGCGACACACTCACAGCCCGAGAGCATGCTTCGGTATGAGCTGTCGAGAGCGATAATCTCTTGTGAGTCAAAGAGCTTGATGGTCTCTATGCTCTCGATATATACCTCGCTGGTGCCCGCAGCCAACGATGTGAAGCGGAATGAGAACATATCGGTTGTGGGGAGGTTGTTCTCGATGCCGAATGCCACTACGACATACTCCGTCGCGGGCATAAGGGGGGTCAATGCCTCGCTAAATGCGTTCTTGAAGATTGCGGGGTCGAAGTTTTCGATAATGAACATCATCTGCTCGTACTCGCTATCGAGGGGTGGCAACTGCGATGCTGCAAGGAAGACGCAGGCATACTCCTCGCCCTTCTTCGAGGGTGTTACGGTGAGCATGGCGTTATACTGTGTGATGTCCGTAACCTTAATCTCTATTTTGAGGTCGCTCTTGTTGCTCTCTGCGGTGGTGAAGTATGCCACCGTGGGTACAGAGCAGAGTATGGGTGTCTGCTCGTAGCTTACAGCGAAGCATACGACCATGTAGTTGGCGTTGGGGTTGAGGCGCTCGTTGAGCGTAGCCTCGCCATTGTGGCAGAAGTGCTCGGCGGGGATGCCCTGGTTGTTGATGAGCTCGTTGAAGGTGTCGAGCGTGGTGTTGCGGTAGTGCGCAATGTAGTCGTCGTTGAACTCCGCACCCTCGGGCAAGTAGTAGCTATCGGTGTCGGGGACTATGTAGCTGTAGTAGAGTCCCGCATAGCCGTTGGGCGTGATGTCTACGGTCACGCTGTTGCCGTTGATGGTGGGGGCGATGTCGAACTTCACATCCTTAAGCTCGGGCGCTGTGGTAGAGATAACCTCGTAGCACACCTCGGTTGTGGGCTCATAGCTCTCGCCCTCGAGCTTCACGCCATAGCAGTATACGACATACTCGGTGGCGGGGTATAGGTTGGTAACGCGGTAGCCGCTCTTGTCGCCGCGGGCTATCCACTTCATGCCCTCGAGGAACTCGCGGATGGTGATGCCGTAGTAGTCGGCATAGCTGCGAAGCATCGCAAGGTCGTCGGCGATAAGCTCGTCGCGCGTGTCGATGCCGTTAGCCACAAAGTGCTTCTTCTCGGCAAACATAACCACATACTCCACATCCTTATCCTCGGGTACGATGTCGAGGTTAAGCTCCGTATGTTTGATGTGCTTATTCTCAAATGCGAAAGGCTTTGGCTTTACGGGCTCGTGGGGTGGCTCGTTCTGACATGCCGCAGCGAGGGCTATGATTATAAATGCGAAGATGCTCTTTAGAAAATGTCTCATGGTTTATGCTGATTAATAGTGTAATTCGTAATGCAAAGATAGAAATAAAATCCAAATTTTTGAAAACTTTTGGCTTATATGTGTGACAACGACACGATTTTTTTCGTAACTTTGTAGTAGGTATGGCTGATTGCTTGCCTCAATTATTAACCCAATGCCTATGAGTGATATTTACACCCGTCAAATAGATAATAGCGTGGAGCGTCTCTTTAGCTACTTGAGCGAGCGCACCACAGAGGATGAGTTGTTGCGTATTCGTAACGGCTATGAGCTTGCACGCGAGGCACATAGCAGTCAGCGCCGTAAGAGTGGCGAACCCTATATCATCCACCCCATAGCCGTGGCAAGCATCGTTGCCCAGGAGCTCGAACTGGGCGAGAACCCCATAATCTCGGCATTCCTGCACGACGTGGTCGAGGATACATCCTATACCGTGGAGGATATACGCGCACGCTTTGGTGACGACGTGGCATTCCTCGTCGACACGGTGACAAAGCGCAAGAAGGATAGCTATCAGCACTCGAAGCAGGTGGACAACTACCGCCAGATACTCGAGTCGGTGCACTTCGACATCCGCGCACTGCTCATAAAGCTCGCTGACCGTCTGCACAACATGCGCACGCTCGACAGCATGCGCCCCGACAAGCAGATGAAGATTGCGGGAGAGACAGACTACTTCTACGCACCCCTGGCTAACCGCCTCGGACTATACCACATCAAGACCGAGCTCGAGAACCTGTCGTTCCGCTATCGCTGTCCGCGCGAGTTTGCGGTGCTCGAGAGTGTGCTCGAGGCAGAGCGCGTGGCAGACCTACCCCGTCTACAGCGCTTCACAAGCGTTATCGACAAGATAATGATAGAGCAGGGTCTCGACGTGCGCACAGAGATACGCTATCGCATGCCCTACAGCATTTGGCGAAAGATGCAGGCGCGAGGTAGCGACATCAAGCATGTCGACGGCAAGCACTACATACGCATTATATACCCTGTGCGCGCGGGCGTGAGCGAGAAGGTGATGAGCCTACGTATATACTCCGCACTCACAGACCACTTCAAGGAGAAGCCAGGTAGCGTGGCAAACTACATAGATGCGCCCAAGGAGAATGGCTATCAGAGCTTCCACGTCAAGCTCTTGAGCGAGCAGGGTATATGGGAGGAGATACACATATCGTCGGAGCGCATGGTGCGCAACTCACGCCTCGGATGTGCCGCAGAGTGCACCGAGGAGAACGTGGCAGCGTGGCTCGAGAAGTTCAAGTATGTGCTTCAGGATGTGGCAGACGACAGCCACGACATGGAGTTCATGGATGGCGTGACATCGTCATTCTACAACGACGACATCATGGTCTTCACGCCCAAGGGTCGCGGCGTGATACTGCCCAAGGGTGCTACGGCGCTCGACTTCGCATTCGAGATACACAGCAAGGTGGGTGAGCAGGCTGTATATGCCCGCATAAACGGCAAGCTCGAGTCGCTACGCACAGTCCTACATCGTGGTGACTGCGTGGAGATTGGCACAAGCGAGGATGCACGCCCCGAAGTGGAGTGGATGGGTCATGTGTCTACATATCGCGCGAAACGCTACCTGCGTGGCTACTTCGCCAACCTACCACGCCTCGAGTACTCGCGCTGCGAGAAGTGTCACCCACTGCCTGGCGACGAGGTGATAGGCTTCCAGGAGAGTGACGCCACAACGAC
Source organism: Alistipes sp. (assembly GCA_017631135.1). Classification (GTDB taxonomy): domain Bacteria; phylum Bacteroidota; class Bacteroidia; order Bacteroidales; family Rikenellaceae; genus Alistipes. The sequence continues at coordinate 4,717 of JAGBTW010000176.1, read as the reverse complement.
ACTCCACAAGCGCGACTGCCCAATAGCAATACGCATGGCATCGCAGTATGGCGACTCCATAACAAGCGTCAACTTCGACGAGAACCCCTCGTTCCTCTACCCCGTGCGCATACGCATAAAGGGCATCGACCGCTACCACCTCATGAGCGACCTCATAGACTGCATAACAGACAAGCTACACCTCACAATGTCCTCACTATCAACCGAGAACATCGACCGCATAGCCATCTGCACCATCGACTTCTCCGTGCACTCGTTGAGCGAGCTACAGACGGCAATGGAGTCAATAGCAAGGATTGAGGGTATTGACGAGGTAAACCGTATAAATTTATTGTGATAGTGGCGCTACTGCGGCACATCCCTAAAAGTAGACCACCCAGGGCTGTACTAAAATGTACTATCCCTGGGTGTTCTCTTTTGTGATGCACCACATTAGCACCACTCTGACAATAAATTTTGGTGGTGGGGGGGCGCTTGTTGTTTTAGGGACAAAAGGGATAAAAGAGACAAAAGGGATGATGCTATCAGCGTTGATGCTATACGCTGTCATGTTGAACGAAGTGAAACATCTCAAGGTCTCCGAGGCGGTTGACGGTCGTGCTGCCCGAGAGATCCTTCACTAAAGTTCAGGATGACATTGTTGGGTATCAATTGATTGTCATGTTGAGCGGTAGCGAAACATCTCAAGGTCTCCGAGGCGGTTGACGGTCGTGCTGCCCGAGAGATCCTTCACTTCGTTCAGGATGACATTTTCTGTTGATACTATCATCCCTTATGTCCCTTATGTCCCTTAAGTCCCTTAAGTCCCTTGTGTCTCTTATGTCTCTCGGGTATGCCCGCGCCGTAAGGCGAACTATGCCTTTAGCTCTTTTGGTTGCGGAGCAAGTAGCGGTATACGGCAACCTCCTGGGGGTCGCCCATCTCCTTGCCCTCGACATCCGAGAGTTTCACGCAGAGCTCCTTGGGCTTACGCTCGTTGATTTGGCACGATGAGAGCTTCATGACGATGTTGCACGATGCGTGACCCGTGTCGCAGGTGAGGTTTGTGCCGATGCCGAACATGCACTTGATGCGACCCTCGCATGCCTTCTTAATCTCGACGCACTTCTCGAAGTTGAGCGAGTCGCTAAAGACGATAGACTTGGTCATGGGGTCGATGCCGAGCTCCTTATATCGCTTGATGGCCATGTCGATGAAGGCGATGGGGTCGCCCGAGTCGTGGCGCACGCCGTCGAAGAGGCTGGCATGCTTCTTTGAGAAGTTGTTGAAGAAGACCTCCGAGCCGAAGCTATCCGTGAGGGCTGTGCCGAGGTAGCCGTCGTAGACCTTAACCCAGTCCTCCATGGTGAGGTAGTTGGCGTTGCGCGGTCCACCGTTTACTGCGGCGATGAACATAGGTAGCTCGTGGGGGTAGGTGCCTATCATCCTCATGTCGAGCTCCATGGCGAGGTGGCAGTTGGAGGTGCCTGTACAGCCGCAGGGGTTGTTCTTGAGGTGCTTGACGACCATGCGTTGCACATCGTAGGAGAAGCGGCGGCGTGTGCCGAAGTCCGAGAAGATGATGCCGTTGTCGCGGGCTATCTGCTCCTTCTTCTCGAGGCGCTCAATCATTGCCTCGGCATCGTAGCTGTTGCGCAGGTGGAAGAGCTCCGACACCGTTGCGAGGATGGGTATCTCGTAGAGTGTGACCTTGTACATGTAGTCTGTTACGTTGATTTGGAGGTGGCGCTCCTCGTCGAGCCATACGTTAATCTTCGAGGCGTCGAAGTGGAAGCCCTTGAGCCACTCGAAGTAGTTCTGTGGGATGTACTTGCAGCAGCGAATCATATATTGGAACTCATCCTCCGAGAGTGCTATGCGCTCCAGCGCCTTGAGTTCAGCCTTGAGGTCGTCGAGGAAGTCATCGTCGAACTCGGTCTTTGCGCGGTCGTTGAAGGTGAACGTGCCTATCGCCTGGGGGTAGAGCTTGAAGTAGGCGTAGGAGGTTGTAAACTTGTAAAGGTCAGTGTCAAGGATTGAACGTATCATAGTTGTAGTAGTTTGTATCCTAATGTGTTAGTGTTTTAAGTTCGTTGTATAGCATCTCGATGGCGTATGCCGAGGCGCGAGAGATGATTTGACCGCGGTCGGTGCCCGAGTTACGCACTAGGGCGATGGTCTTGGTGGGTGTGGCTACTGCCATCCACACCGTACCTACGGGCTTTGTCGCGCTGCCGCCTGTGGGTCCTGCGATGCCCGTTGTGGCTATGGCATAGTCGGCATGTGCTACGCGGCGTGCTCCCTCTGCCATCTCGCGGGCTACAGCCTCGCTAACTGCGCCATGCTCACGCAAGGTGTCGTGGCTGACACCGAGGATGTCGTGCTTCGCGGCATTGGAGTAGGTGACCATGCCCGCCATGAAGTAGGCGGATGCTCCCGCCATGGCGGTGAACTTCGAGGCTATAGTGCCTCCCGTGCAGCTCTCGGCTACAGCGAGCGTAGCGCCACGCGCGGTGAGTATGTCGTGTACCTGTTGTTCGAGGGTGCTGCCCTCATATCCCACTATGTTGTCGCCAATGATGGTGCGTAGCGTGTCGAATTGTGCCGTTATCTCCTCGAGCGTAGCCACGCCCTCGACATCGTATGCCGAGAGGCGCAAGCGCACAACATTGGGTGCGGGGAGGTAGGCGAGGTGCAGGTGGCTGGGCAGTGCATCCTCCCATGCGGCTATGCGCTCGGCGAGGATGGACTCGGGGATGCCGCGCGTGATGAGCGTGCGGTGTACGATAGCCTTAAGTGCGTAGCGAGCCTTGAGGCGGGGTATGACCTCGTCGTCCATGAGGTGCTCCATCTCGAAGGGTACGCCAGGGAGCGAGACGACGACACCTCCCTTGGGCGTGTCGAACCACATGCCTGGGGCTGTGCCGTGGGCGTTGTGCAGTACTGTGCAGCATGCGGGAAGCATCGCCTGACCACGGTTAAGCTCCGTGAAGGGTATGCCACGGCGCTCGAGGAGCGTGCGCACATGCTCGCCCTCTGTCTCGTTATACACGAGCTCCGAGTTGAAGATGCTGGCGAGGGTGTGCTTGGTGATGTCATCCTTGGTTGGTCCGAGGCCTCCCGTGATGATGGTGATGTCTGCCTCCGCGATGGCGCGCTCCACAGTCTCGGTGATGGCTGTGCGCGTGTCGCCGATGGATAGTTTCGTGGCTACCTCGATGCCCGCGGCGTTGAGCTTGCGCGAGATGGAGGCGCTGTTGGTGTCGACAATCTGTCCGATGAGTATCTCGTCACCTATGGTTATTATCGTAGCTTTCATCCTTGTGTTTCAGTGGGTTGTGGGGTTTGTGTGAGGTGCTTAACGCCCTTCTTGAGTAGGCGCATGCCGCGCGTGCGTAGTCCCGTGTTGAGTGCCACGAGTGAGGCTCCCGCCTCCATCATGCGCACTATGTCGTCGGGTGTCATCATGCCTCCCGAGCCTATGATGGGGTAGTTGTGCTCGGTCTTTTGGGCTATGTAGCGCACCGTCTCTATGGCGCGCTCGGTGAGCATAGCGCCCGATACAGCACCTCCCGCGGTGTAGCCAAGCTCCTTGGCCATGGCGCGTGAGCCCGCAACAGCCTCTATGCCGTCGAGGGGTGTCTCGATGAGTATCTCGATGATGGTGTCGAGCTCCTCTTGTGTGAGGTCGGGAGATACCTTGAGGAGTATGGGGCGGTAGTCGAGCTGTCCGCGGCGGAACTCGAACAAGGGGTCTATAATGGCGCGTATGTCCTCTGCCGTGCGGGGCTCGTAGGGCTTTGTCGATGTTGCGCACGCAATGTTGATGACGAAGAAGTCGACATACTGGTACATGTTACGAAATACGCGCAGGTACTCCTTGGCGATGTTGTCGGGGTGTGTCGATGTCATCTTTGAGATGTTGCAGCCTATGACAAGGTGCTTGGTGTGCTTGCGGCGCTTGCGCACGTTGCCCAGCACATGCTCGCGTCCGCGGCTGGGGTAGCCCGTTTGGTCGAGGAGCGAGAGGCTCTGTGTTGCGCGCTTGAGGCTCTTGAGGCGTGGTCGCGGTGTGCCAGGGTTGCGGCGAGGCATGACAGCGCCAATCTCCACAAAGCCGAAGCCCATAGCCCCGAGGTTGGAGAGGTTGTCACCATCGTTGTCGTAGCCCGCGGCGATGCCTATGGGGTTGCGAAAGGATAGTCCAAAGACCTCGGTGTGGAGGTCGCCAGTGCGTGGCGCATAGAGCTGCTTGAGCCACCAGCGACCCATGGGCAGTGCTCCGAAGATGCGCATGATGCGCATGCGCGTGTTGTGTGCCACCTCGGGTGGGAGGAGCGACACTATATGCTGAAAAAGCGATGCTCTCATTGTTGTAACTATATAGTCACACAAAGATAAGCAAAATAATTGGAAGCGAGAAGCTTTTTCGGGAAAAAGAGAGAGGCTTTTTTTTGAGACGTAAGGGACAAAAGAGACTAAAGGGACTAAAGGGATGACGCTATCAGCGTTGATGCTATACGCTGTCATGTTGAACGAAGTGAAACATCTCAAGGTCTCCGTGACGGTTGACGGTTGTGCTGCCCGAGAGATCCTTCACTTCGTTCAGGATGACATTGTTGGGTATCAATTGATTGCCATGTTGAACGAAGTGAAACATCTCAAGGTCTCCGAGACGGTTGACGGTCGTGCTGCCCGAGAGATCCTTCACTTCGTCCAGGATGACATTGTTGGGTAT
>JAGBTW010000175.1 GCA_017631135.1 Alistipes sp. | reverse complement strand
TATGAATTTTACATTAAAGATATGGCGTCAAAAGGACGCTAAAAGTCAGGGTGCTTTCGAGACTTACAAGGTTGAGAACATCTCGTCGGACACCTCGTTCCTCGAGATGATGGACATCCTTAACAACGACCTCATCCACAAGGGTGAGGAGCCCGTAGCATTTGACCACGACTGCCGCGAGGGTATCTGCGGTATGTGCTCTATGCACATCAATGGCCACGCTCACGGTCCTTCACAGGCAGTAACCACTTGCCAGATGTACATGCGTAAGTTCGAGGATGGCTCAACCATCACTATCGAGCCATGGCGCTCTGCTGCATTCCCCGTAATCCGCGACCTCGTTGTAGACCGTGGCGCTTACGACAAGATTTTGCAGGCTGGTGGCTTCATCTCTGTACGCACCAACTCTGTGCCCGATGGTAACGCTATTCCTATCGCAAAGGCTGACGCTGATGAGTCTATGGACGCTGCAGCATGCGTAGGTTGTGGTGCTTGCGCTGCAACATGTAAGAACGGTTCTGCAATGTTGTTCGTTGCAGCTCGCGTATCTTCACTCGCAAAGTTGCCCCAGGGTAAGGTAGAGGGCGCACGTCGTGCAAAGGCGATGGTCGCAAAGATGGATGAGCTCGGCTTCGGTAACTGTACTAACACTGGTGCATGCCAGGCACAGTGCCCCAAGTCTATCTCTATCGCTCACATCGCTCGCCTTAACCGCGAGTTCTTGGCTGCGAAGCTCAAAGACTAATAATTTCTTGTGATAGTGTCGCGTAAGCGGCACTTCTCTAAAAGTAACCCACCCAGGGCTGTACGTCAATGTACTATCCCTGGGTGGGTTCTTTTGTGAAGCACCACTACCACGCCACTCTGACAAGAAATTTGGTTTTCGCATTTTTTTGCCGAGCGTTGTATCTGCAGCCTTCTTACGACAAATCCAATTTCTTGTGATAAGGGCGCATCTGCGACCTTTCAATCTTCTTGTCTCTTCGGTCTCTCAGTGATACTAAGAATGTCATTCTGAACGTAGTGAACGTTGCGATTAAGCCGAGTGCAGAACAAGTTCACTTGTTATGCCGAGGCGGAGCAAGGTAGAGGAACTCAAGGCTCTCTCGGGTAGTACGACCGTCGACCGTCACGGCGACCTTGAGATCTTTCGCTCCGCTCAAGACACTCTTGTGGTGTCCGCGTCTTCCCTTATGTCCCTTAAGTATCTCGGCGCAGACTACCCCTACATTGCGGGTTACAAAAATGTAACCCGCAAACGCGTTCGGTGCGTGCGGGTGAAGTGGGGTGATGTCTGCGTTCGCGCCCGCGCGCGTCATTTTGAACGGAGTAAAGCATCTCTCGGGTAGTACGACCGTAAACCGTCACGGAGACCTTTAGATGTTTCACATTCGTTCAACATGACGACTTGCAACACCAAGGCTGATAGCGCCTTCCCTTATGTCTCTTGCTTCTCTTATGTCCCTTAACTCCCTCGGCGCAGACAACAGCCCCCCCCCAAACCTACATTGCGGGTTACATTTTTGTAACCCGCAAACAGGTGGGGTGTGTGGTTGATATTTGGGTGCGCGTGGTTGCGTGAGGGACGCGGGGTGTCCGCATCCTCCCTTATGTTCCTTATTGTCTCTTATGTCCCTTAAGTCCCTCGGCACAGACAACAGCCCCCTACATTGTGGGTTACAAAAATGTAACCCGCAAACGTTCGGGGTAGGAGGGGTAGAATGAGTAGCGGAAGAGTATGAAGAGTATATTGTGTGCGCGTTGCTTGTGGGTTACAAAAATGTAACCCGTAAACGCGTTGGGTGCGTGCGGGTGAAGTGGGGTGATGTCTGCGTTCGCGCCCGCGCGCGTCATCCTGAACGTAGTGAACGCTGCGATTAAGCCATGAGCAGAACAAGCCTTGTTCTGCCATGGCGGAGCAGGGTAGAGGAACTCAAGAATCTCTCGGGCAGTACGACATTTGAAGGTCTTACAAGCCTCGAGATGTTTCGCTAACGCTCAACATGACAACACTGATTATCAACACATTACTCATTGCTAATTACTAATTGATAGCATCATCCATTTAGTCTCTTATTGTCTCTTATGTCCCTTAACTCCCTCGGCGCAGACAACAGCCCTCTAAAAAAAACTGCATTGCGGGTTACAAAAATGTAACCTAAATGACAGCACAAAACATCATTACTAATTACTCATTCTAAAAATACTCCTCTCGGTAATTATAGTTGTTTCGGAGCGACTCGAACATCTCGGGTGATGATTTGAGCGTGTGGCTCTCCTCCTCAATCGAGAAGTAATCCTCGATTGTTGCGCACATCGCGTTCCAGCTTATCTGCTTGGGTGTTGTGGCTGTCACGTCGGTGGGTCGCCACTCCGTTAGAGGTAGCTCAAAATGTCGCGCCAAGGCGTTGATAACCATTGCTGTGGCGTTGGCCTTGCCCTGCTGCGAGTAGCCCGCAATGTGGGGTGTGGCAAGCATGGCGCGGTGTAGTACGGTCTCGTCTAATTGGGGCTCGCCCTCCCACACGTCAAACATATAGCGGTGACTGCTTTGTGTCACAGCCTTGTTGTCCACTACGCCACCGCGCGAGGCATTTATGATGACCGCATCGGGTTGCATCATGGATAGCAGTTTGTCGTTAACGAGGTGGTGGGTCGTTGCATCGAGAGGTGTGTGCAGGGTGATGATGTCGGCATGCTTGGCGATGTCTTCTATCGAGGTGTAGTCGCCACCCTCGCGCGCCTGGCGTGGAGGGTCGCACTTCATGACGCGAAAGCCCCACTCCTCGGCATACTTCACCACGAGACTACCCACATTGCCTACGCCCACAACGCCAAGCACGCACTCCTCGGGGTGTTTGCCGTCAGTAGCGAGGAGGTGGGCAAGGGCTGCGGACACCCATTGCAGCACGCCACGAGCATTGCATCCTGCGGCAGATGCTACCTCAATGCCAGCACTTTGGCAGTATGCCTCGTCGATGTGGTCACGACCTATTGTTGCAGTGGCGATGAAGCGCACGCGGCTACCCTCGAGGAGCTCGCGGTTGCAGAGTGTACGTGTTCTTACGACAAGCGCATCGGCATCGCGCACAACCTCGCTGTTAATCTTTGAGCCGCTGCAATATACCACCTCTGCCCACGGCTCTACGACGCCGCGAATAAAGGGTATGGCACTATCTATGATGACTTTCATGGTTGAAGTGTAAAATTTTTAGCAAATATAGGTGTTTTCTACGAAAAAATGTTAAATTTGCACGATATTTTGGCTTTGCAAAAGAAAATTATAGAAGAGATATTATAACACCCTTTTAGAGCTATGGAGAGAAAGAAGTTTGATCCCAATGGTGCGATACCCGATAATGGTAACTACTTTGGTATTCCTCTTGAGCCCGAGGATGCAGCCCTTGTGCTTATCTCTGCGCCCTGGGATTTGAGCCTCAAGGTGCGCAATGGCAGTTCCTATGCCCCCGATGCAATCATCGAGGCATCGCGCTCTGTCGACTTTTTCGAGCCTATGGCGCCTAATAGTTGGCGCAAGGGCATTGCTACAGTGCCCATCGACTACACCATCCAGGATATGTCACACCGCTTGCGTTCGGATGCCGAGCGCATAGTGAAGGTCTACGACAAGAGCGGTGGCACGCCCTTCGACAGCCTTGTCTATGAGCGCAGCTTGCGCAGGGTGAATGATGGCTTTGCGGCTCTCAATGCCAATGTCTACGAGCAATCGAAGAGGTGGCTACAACGAGGCAAGATTGTTGGCCTTGTGGGTGGCGACCAGTCTGTGGCGTATGGTCATGTGCGCGCTGTGGCGGAGCATTATGGCTCGTTGGGTGTGCTTCACATCGACTCGAGCTGCAATCTGCGTGCATGTCACCAGGGCTTCGAGTTCTCTCATGCCTCGATTATGTACAACATCTTGCGCGATGTGCCACAGGTTGAGCGCTTGGTGGGTGTGGGTGTCAGAGCCTTCAGCCCCGAGGAGTGGGAGCGCGCAGAGTCAGACCCACGCATCAAGCTCTTCACGGGTCAGTCTATCTGGAGTCGTCACTTCGAGGGTGTGTTGTGGTCGACGATTGTCGACGAGGTTATTGAGTCGTTGCCCGAGAATGTATATGTGTCGCTCGACATCAACGGTCTCACCATTGAGTGCTCGCCACATACGGGCATGGTCGTGGCGGGAGGCATTCGTTTCCCGGAGGTTGTCTACCTCTTGGGCAAGATTGTCGACTCGGGACGCAGGGTTGTGGGCTTCGACCTCTCGGAGGTTGTTCCCGACATGGACGACAAGACGGGCGCAGCCATCGCCTCGCGTCTGTTGTATAACCTCTGCAGCATGGCACTCAAAAATCACGATGCACCAATGGTGTTATAATTAACTGAAACCTAAAACGATAGATATTATGCAGCATGTAGAACTATGGATGGTGATACCATTTGCTATAATGCTTCTTACCATCGCCATTGCACCGCTTGTTGCCGAGCATAAGTGGGAGAGTAATCGCAATAAATTCATCTTTACACTCATAATCTCGGTTGCTACGACAGCTCTTTGGCGTCGTATGGCTTGGGTGGTGCTATATTGCACAACATGCTCTTTGACTATATCCCCTTTGTTATGTTGCTCTTGGCGCTCTTTGTCGTTACGGGTGGCATACATATCAATGGCGACATCATGGCGACACCGCTTGTCAACACCTTCATCCTCGGCATGGGCTTCATCTTCGCCTCGGTGATGGGTACTACGGGTGCTGCGATGTTACTCATTAGACCCCTGTTGCAGATTAACCAGCAGCGCACACACAAGGTGCATACGGTGCTCTTCTTCATCGCCCTTGTGGCTAACTGTGGAGGTCTTCTTACGCCTCTGGGTGACCCTCCGTTGTTCTTGCTCTACTTGCGAGGCGCGGAGTTCCAGTGGTTCTCGACTATGTTCCCCGAGTGGCTTACGGTGGGCGGTCTGCTGTTGTGCATGTATATGGTCGTTGACCGCTACTACTACTCTAAAGAGCCTGCCGAGGCCAAGTTGCGCGACCTTACGGAGCAGTCGCCACTCAAGGTGCTTGGCGCTCGCAACTTCCTCTATTTGGGTTTGGTCATCGCTGCGGTGTTGTTCCTCAATAAGAGCTATATCCCCGCTATGGGCGAGGAGCATGCGCCTTTGTACATCGCCTTCTTAAGAGAGATTGCACTTGTCGTTATCGTGTTACTCTCGCTCTTTACTACACGCAAGAGTGTGCGCGAGGCAAACAACTTCTCGTGGGGTCCTATCGTCGAGGTGGCGATACTCTTTGTCGGCATCTTCGTGACCATGACACCTGCAATGATGTACCTCAAGCAGAATGCTACGGCGCTTGGTCTTACCGAGGCTTGGCAGTTCTTCTACTCTACGGGTGCGCTCTCGTCATTCTTGGATAATGCTCCCACGGCGTTAGCCTTCCACCAGGTTGCCGAGGGCTTGCCTATCGCCGAGGGTGTGGCAACTGTGGCTGGCATTCCCGAGATATTGCTCAAGGCCATAGCTTTGGGTGCGGTGTTCTTTGGTGCTATGACCTACATCGGTAATGGTCCGAACTTCATGGTTAAGGCTATAGCCGAGCAGGAGGGTGTCAAGATGCCTTCGTTCTTTGGCTACATCCTCAAGTTCGCGTTGGTGGTGTTGTTGCCCGTATATATTATCGTACAGCTAATTTTCCTTCCGTTCTAATGGCGCGAGGGGCTAAATAAATGAAAATGAAGAAGTCAATTATCATAACAGCAATCTTGTCGCTCCACCTCGTTGTGGCGTGCGGCAGTAAGAGTGTCACACAGCCTGTGCAGTTGCCTATGCAGAGCAGTGCCGACTCGATGTCCTATGTCATGGGTATGAACATCGCCCGCAACCTTCAGGGCATCGACTCGATGCTTAATATCGACATGGTGGCAGAGGGCATGCGCGATGCCTATAAGGGCAAAGCAAGGTTCAACGACGAGGAGGCGCGCATGGCCTTTTTGAAGTATATGAACTACGACAACTACGAGCGCATCAAGGCATTTGAGAACGAGTATCTTGCCGAGATACGCCGTGGCGATAGAAAGTTTGTGGCTACGAACTCGGGACTTACGTATAAGGTCGTTGAACTTGGCGACCTAAAGCGTGCGGTGCGCAACAATCGCGATACGATGCTTGTGCGCTATCGTCTCCTGGATATGGCGGGAGAGGTTGTCGACACCACCTACTTGCGAGGTGATACGTTGCGCATAGCTGCGGGCGATGTGCCCAAGGGCTTGCTCGAGGCTACGAAGCTCATCGGTAGGGGTGGACACATCGAGGCGTGGTTGCCCTCGAAGCTCGGCTTTGGTGCTGATGGCTGCGACTCGTTGGGCATCAAGCCCAACACCATACTCTACTACGAGCTATGGCTTGTCGATGTTGAAAAGAGATAAACACTATAAATAAAACAAACAACATGAAGAAAATTTCAATTTTTGCAGCCTGTGTTGTTGCGCTTGCGTCGTGCAACAAGGCTAACAACATCGAGCTCTACTGTGAGCAAGATGCTTCGCGACTCTACAACGAGGCGACAGAGGAGATGGATACACTCTCTTATGCCGCTGGTATGAACTTGGGTCTTGTGGTTTCGCTTCAGAATGCCGATTTCGAGCTCGACACCGAGGCTATCATCGCCATCTTGGACAAGGAGCTTAACGCAAAGAGCATCAGCGAGGATGCCTTGAAGAAGCATGATGAGTTCCTCGCAGAGTTCTCTAACGAGCGCGTGCGTCCCTTTATGATGGCAAAGCAGGCGCAGTCACGCATCGTTACTGACCGCCCCGACACATTGTCGCTCCCCGCGCTCTACGACGAGACCTACACCAAGGAGCGCTTCACCGAGGCATTTGCTACTATGATGTCTAACGTATTGCGTCAGCAGCGCATCCCCGCAAACCTCCACTGGTTGTATGCCGCTATCCGCGATGCTGCGAAGGTTAAGGATAAGAGCGAGATTGACGCTGTGATGCGCATTCCAGAGGCTAAGTTCTTCGAGGTTATGACCTCTTACACACAGAACGACATCCCCGCTTACAATGCCGAGTTGACCAAAAAGTGGTATGAGCGCATCGCTACAAAGCCTGGCGTAGAGTCACTTCGCGATGCTAATGGCGTTGATATGGGCGTATACTACCGCATCAACCACGCTGGTGGCAACCTCAAGCCTGTGAATGCAACAGACTCTATCGCTGTTAAGTATGCGGTATACTCTCGTACAGGTAAGCTCTTGGAGTCTAACGAGATGTTCATCGACAACCTCAAGAAGCAGCGCGAGCAGGTATCGAACAACAAGATGTTGCCCGATAGCATCCGCAACAACTACATCAAGCAGATTGACGAGGAGATTGCAAAGAGCGACATCCGTCAGCTCCCTCTCGAGCGCTTCATGCAGAAGGATGTTCAGAGCGCTCTCAAGCTCGTAGGTAAGGGTGGTAACATCACCATGTGGATGGATGCAACAAAGGCATTTGGCTACCGTGCAGGTCGTCTCTTGCCCGCTAACGAGGGTGTTGTAATCAATGTCGAGCTCCTCGACCTCAAGACTATCGCTCCCGCGCTTAAGCCTGTAACAGGCAAGAAGACTACAGCGAAGGGCGATAAGGCGTCGATTGCAGCCTCACCTCGCACCGTGAAGGTTGAGAATGCACAGCCTTTGTAGTAGGGTAGAATAGACATAAATAATATTGGGATGGCTTCGTAAAGAGACCATCCCAATATTATTTTATCTTTGCGGTGATTACGGCAAATCCTGATGCGAAGTCTGATACTATACCTCGTCATTACGTTCAGGATGACTGTGTGAAAGTTGTATATATGAAAAATGGGACTCTCCTATTGGAGGCAGTCCCATTTTTTTAATCTCTGCTGTTGCCGAAGATGCGCAATAGGTATAGGAATAGGTTGATGAAGTCGAGATAGAGAATCAGCGCTCCAAGGAGTGCGAGCTTAAAGCCATTCTCGTCTGCCGAAGCGTGCTCGATGAAGATGTTGCGTATCTTCTGTGTGTCCCACGCGATAAGTCCCACGAATACGATTACGCCAACATAGGTGATAACCCAGTAGAGTGTCGTTGAGGCAACAAAGAAGTTGACTACCGTAGCGATGATGATGCCTATAAGCATCATGTAGAGCATGCTACCAATGCGCGAGAGGTCCATGCGTGTGATGTATCCAATAAGGCTCATGGCAAAGAACGTGCCCGCAGTGACGAAGAATGTCGTTGCTATGGTGCCCATGTCATAAATCAGGAATATCGACGATAGGGTAATGCCCGTGAGCACCGAGTATGCTATAAAGAGCATTGTCGCTGCGCCCATAGACATCCTCATGACGCGTGCCGAGAGCCACACGACCACGCCAATCTGTGCGAAGATTAAAATCCAAAGCATCGAGGGGTTTGTGGCAAGCATCTCCCAAAATCGTGCTGACTGCGAGAGGAAGTATGCCGTGAGACCTGTTACGGTCAGGGCTGCTGCCATCTGCATGTAAAGGCTCTTGAAGAGCGTCGAGACCATCGTCTGTGTGCGGGCCTCGGTAGTTGCATAGTGTGTCATAATATCTCTGTTTTTTAGTTACTCTATAAACGCCTCTCCGCGGAGAGTTATTGCGCCATAGGGCAAAGGTAGTGAAAATATGCGATATCACAAAAACTACGCCTATACATTATATATATAGGCACCCCACGCGGGTGACAAAGCCTTTTCAATGATGTTAAAGTTTTGTTACAAATGAATTTTCCTATTGCAAATTTTTAAGAGTGTTGCTACATTTGTGGTCGAAAGCTTGAAATAACAAACTAATTAATATCTATATGTTGAGTATTTTTACACTTCTTGGTGCTCTGGGTATGTTCCTCTACGGAATGAACCTTATGAGCGGTGGCTTGCAGAAGGCAGCAGGTAGCAAGATGCGTGGCTTCCTTACGGCAATGACCTCAAATCCCTTTAAGGGCGTTATGACAGGTGTGGGTATTACATCTGTCATCCAGTCATCTTCGGCAACTACGGTTATGACCGTGGGCTTCGTTAACGCGGGCCTCTTGACACTCACCCAGGCTGTGGGCGTAATCATGGGTGCAAACATCGGTACTACCGTGACAGCATGGATGGTGTCGCTCTTGGGCTTCAAGGCCGACATCTCACTCTTTGCTGTGCCCCTTATGGCCGTGGGCTTCATCTTGAGCCTCTCGAAGAGCGATAAGCGTCGTCACATCAGCGAGCTTATCATCGGCTTCTCGCTCCTCTTCCTCGGCCTATCGTTGATGAAGGAGTCTGTGCCCGACCTTCGTGAGACCCCCGAGGTGCTCGCATTCATCCAGAACTGGACAAGCTATGGCTTCGGCTCTGTGCTCATCTTCTTGGTCTTCGGTACGGTGTTGACCCTCGTGCTTCAGTCATCATCAGCAACCATGGCACTCACGCTTATCATGGTGAACATGGGCTGGATACCCTTCGAGATGGGTGCTGCAATGGTGTTGGGCGAGAACATCGGTACGACAATCACGGCTAACATCGCCGCAGCGGTGGGTAACGCCAACGCACGTCGCGCAGCCATGGCACACACCTTGTTCAACGTCTTCGGTGTCATCTGGGCACTCGCGCTCTTTACACCATTCCTTAACCTCGTGGGTACAACAATCACATGGATGGGTCTTCCTAATCCCATGGAAATCGTGCACTCGGCAGATGTTGTTATGACAGCAGACGAGGAGATGGCTTCGCTCTACGGTATCTCAATGCTCCACACGCTCTTCAACGTCTTTAACACTTGCATCCTCGTGTGGTTCGTATCCTTCATCGTTAAGGTTGTGACCTTCATCGTTAAGGACAAGAAGGGTAGTGCAGAGGAGGAGGTCGTGAAGCTCAAGTTCATCGACGCAGGTCACCTCTCAACAGCCGAGCTCGCAGTGGGTCAGGCACGCAACGAGGTTATCCACTTCGCCGAGATTTCGCGCCGCGGTGTAGACTTCATCCGCACAGCTATAAACGCCAAGAACGACAAGGAGTTCGAGGAGATACGCCAGCGCCTTGTTAAGTACGAGGAGATTTCAGACCGCATAGAGTACGAGATTGCACAGTTCCTAAATGCTCTTCCCGAGGATAGCATCTCCGAGGAGACACGCACAGAGACAAAGCGCATGTACAAGATTATCGGTGAGCTCGAGAGCCTCGGTGACTCTGGCGAGAGCATCAGCCGCATCCTCTCACGCCGCAATAGCCACGGCAAAGTATTTACCGACGAGCAAAAGGCAAAGATTGAGACCATGCTTGTTGCAGTCGACAAGGCATACGGCATCATGATTGATAACCTCAAGACCGAGCACTTCGAGCCTCTCGGCTTGCGCCTCGCCACCGACTGCGAGATTGAGATTAACGACCTTCGCAACAAC
>JAGBTW010000174.1 GCA_017631135.1 Alistipes sp. | reverse complement strand
TCCGCACACGTCTACGTGACATCCTCGGAGCCTTTCTCTTCCGAGGCGAGGATATCGACAAAAAGGTTAAGGTGTTATCGGGTGGCGAGCGCTCGCGCCTTGCTATGGCGCGCTTGATGCTCGAGCCCTACAACCTCCTCATCCTCGACGAGCCCACCAACCACATGGACATGCGCTCGAAGGATATACTCAAGGATGCGCTGCAGAAGTACGACGGTACGGTGGTGGTAGTATCACACGACCGCGAGTTCCTCGATGGTCTTGTGGACCGCATCTACGAGTTCCGCGACGGTGGCGTAAAGGAGTATCTTGGCGATATATGGTACTTCCTCGAGAAGCGCAAGGTGGAGTCGCTGCAAGAGATAGAGTACAAAGAGCGCCCATCGGTAGACAAGAGCGCCACGGAGAGCACAAACGCGGGTAAGCTATCCTATGAGCAGAAAAAGGAGCAAGAGAAGCTACTGCGCAAGTTGCGCAAGGCAGTGGAGAGCGTAGAGGAGGAGCTGGCAAAGGTAGAGGCAGAGATTGCGGCATACGACAAGCGCTTTGCCGAAGCCACAGAGTACAATGCCGACGACTATGCGAAGTACGACGCACTTAAGCAGCGCTACAACCTTCTTATGCACGAGTGGGAGAAGGCTTCATACGAATTAGAGATAACAGAGCAGAACTAACCCCATGGGGCTGTTCATAAACAGATAGAGAATGGAAAACATTATTTTTGGTATACGCCCCGTTGCCGAGGCTGTAGAGGCGCGCAAGCAGATTGAGCGCGTATATATTAAGAAGGGCGCAGAGGGTCAGCTCATGAACGACCTCAAGGACCTTATGGCACGCCACCACATCCACTGGCAGGAGGTGCCCATCGAGAAGCTCAACCGCCTAACACGCGGCAACCACCAGGGTGTCGTGGCACAGATTGCTGCAATTGAGTATGTCGAGCTTAACGACATCCTCGAGCGCGTGCCCGAGGACGAGACACCACTCATCGTGGTCTTTGACGGCGTGACCGACGTGCGTAACTTCGGCGGCATAGCACGCTCGGCAGAGTGCGCAGGTGCTCACGGTCTTATCACACCCTTGAAGAACTCTGCACCTGTGAATGGTGACGCTATACGCTCATCGGCAGGCGCGTTGAACAACATACCAGTATGCCGCGTAGGCTCTATTCGCAACACGCTTAAGTCGCTCCAGGTGGAGGGCTTCCAAATTGTGGCGGCTACAGAGAAGAGCACAAAGCTACTCTACGATGCCGACTTCACAAAGCCTACGGTTATCGTCATGGGCGCCGAGGACAAGGGCATATCGAAGGAGGTGCTCAAGCTCTGCGACGAGCAGCTGGCAATACCCCTCATCGGCAAGACCGAGTCACTCAATGTGGCCGCAGCAGCGGCTATCATGCTCTTCGAGGTTGTGCGCCAGCGCATAGGCTAATGGCACTCGTCGAACATAAAACACTTGGAAAGATAGAGTGTGTGCGCTCCGTGCGTGCACGCTCTATTCGTCTTGTCGTGCGCCACGATGGCACACTGCGCCTCACCTACCCTCTTTTTAGCAGCCGTGCCCGCGCCATAGCCTTTGCCGAGAGCAAGAGCGCTTGGATAGAGCGCACCCGCCAGCGCATAACACAACGCCAAGCGCTACACCCCACAATAACACCCGCCGAGGTGGAACACCTGCGTCGCGCAGCACGCGAATACATCCCCGCAACCCTTGCGCACCTTGCCACGCGCCATGGCTTTAGCTACACCTCACTGCGCATCTCCTCGGCACACACACGCTGGGGCTCTTGCAGTGGTCACAATGGCATCAGCATATCGCTCTTCGTGATGCTCCTACCCGAGCACCTCCGCGAGTTTATCCTCCTGCACGAGCTCTGCCACACACGCCACCACAACCACTCCGCCGCATTTCACCAACTCCTGAACTCGCTCGTCGCGGGCAATGAGCGCACCCTCAACCGCGAACTGAAAGCCTACCCCATCCCCCGCATAACAGAGTAGACCACAGGGAGTGTTTTTCGGAAACTACACTTTAGGGACATAAGGGACATAAGAGAGATAAGGGATGACGCTATCAGCAGTTAATACTATACACGGTGTACTATTTTGACCAATAAGCCTGCTTTTTTCTTGTCAGAGTGATGTGGTAGTGGTGCATCACAAAAGAGACTACCCAGGGATAGTACACTTTAGTACAGCCCTGGGTAGTCTACTTTTAGTGATGTGCCGCTAACGCGTCACTATCACAAGAAAAATATGGACGGGACTCGAACGACGAAGTCGTAGAGCCGATACATTATAGCGCAGGGCGTAAGCCCGAGCAATAGAATCTATCATATCGGCTCAACCCCATTTTAGTGAGTAGTGCCGACCATGACGCAAAGGGTGTTTGAACAATGATTGATGGTGACGATTTCGCAAAGCGAATGGTTTTGCAATATGGTGCATGGGAGCTTGCTCACAATTGAACCATATTGCAAAACCAAAGGCTATGTACATAGCACGTCACCATCAAGCATAAACAAAAAAAAGGATGACCTTAATTAAGATCATCCTT
>JAGBTW010000173.1 GCA_017631135.1 Alistipes sp. | reverse complement strand
GATGGCTGCTCGGAGGAGGAGGCTGCGGCAATCTCGGAGATGGTAGGCCTTGGCGCTTTGAAGTACTTCATCCTCAAGGTAGACCCCAAGAAGACCATGCTCTTCGACCCCCGCGAGTCTATCGACTTCAACGGCAACACAGGTCCATTCATCCAGTACACCCATGCGCGTATCCGCTCTATCTTGCGCAAGGCAGAGGAGGCGGGCATCGACGCAAGCACATACACTAACGCGACACTCCTTCCCGAGGAGGTTGAGCTTGTTAAGGCCTTGGCGGAGTACCCCGCAGTTGTTCGCACCGCAGGTGAGCAGTTTGCACCCTCTGTAATTGCGGCATACGCCTACGACCTCGCAAAGCAGTTTAATGGCTACTACCACGACCACTCTATCCTCAAGGAGGAGAACGAGGCTGTTCGCTCATTGCGCCTTAAGCTCGCAGCGGAGGTAGCACGCGTTATCCGCTCGGCGATGTCTTTGCTCGGTATTAACGTGCCCGAGCGCATGTAATTTTGTTGTGATTTTAACAACAAATTGGGTTAATACAATATACGGGGGTGTCCAATAGCAGTTGGATAACCCCCTTATTATTAAGACTATGAAGCAGACCTATTTTATACTGATATTGCTCGCCGTGGTGCTGGTGTCGTGTGGCGATGCGAAGCGCAAAAAGGAGAACGCAAAGGAGAGCGTTGTGGAGCACTTCGCGCCAGGCACGCGCCATGTAGATGTCGACTTCGACATATACAGCATCACAACGAAGGAGGAGTATGACGAAGCTATTAGCCGCTACTGGGATGGCTTCGACTTCGAGTGTGGCGAGCGCGTTGTGGAGTACGACACCGTGCAGGTCATGCAGGCGTTTGCCGACTATGTCTCGTATCTCGGCGTCGGCACCGAGCGCATGCGTTGCGACTCGTTGCTTAAGAGTGTCATGCATCGTGCCGAGCATAGCCGTCCCGTGCTCGACTTCTTCGCCTATGTTGCCGAGGGTGTGCTTCACGACCCCAACTCGCCCTTACGCAACGATGAGCTATACATCCCCATCCTTGAGGTGTTGGTGGAGTCGCCCTTGTACGATGAGTACGACCGTATAGCCCCCGCCTACGACCTCGAGCTTGCGCGCAAAAACCGCATAGGTGAGCCCGCGACGGACTTTGTATATACGCTGGCTACGGGTAAGCAGGGTCGATTGCGCGATATTGATGCCGACTATGTCATCTTGATGTTCTCGAATCCTGGTTGCCCCATGTGTCGCGAGATTATCGAGCAGATAGGTGCTTCGCCACTCATCAACGAGATGATGGAGAACGACCTTGTTGAGGTGCTGGCGGTATATCCCGACGAAGACCTTGAGGCGTGGCATAACCACCTTTCGGACATGCCAAGCAGCTGGATTAATAGCTACGATAAAGGCATGGTGCTGACCCATGAGCGTAGCTACAATTTACAGGCGATTCCGTCGCTCTATCTGCTTGACAGAGAGAAGCGTGTGATAATCAAGGATGGCACGTCGGTAGCGCAAATCGAGAATGCCATAGCCTATTTTGAAGCCCTATAGAATGAGAGATTTCGTCGCCATAGACTTCGAGACTGCAAACAGTGACCCCTCGAGCATCTGCTCTGTTGGCATTGTTGTTGTGCGCGATGGTAGGGTACAGCAACGCGTGCACCGTCTTGTGCGCCCAGTGCCCAACTACTACTCGTTTCACAACACGCGCGTGCACGGCATGACGCGCAAGGATACCGACTTTCAGGTGGGCTTCCCTATGGTGTGGCGCGAGCTGCAGCCCTTGTTTGTGGGACTGCCCTTCGTGGCGCACAACGCACCATTCGAGCAGCGTTGTTTGAGGGCTGTGCACGATGTCTACAACATGCCATACCCCGAGTATACATTCCACTGCACATGTCAGACCTCGCGCAAGGTCTTTGGCAAGGAGCTGCCCAACCACCGCTTGCCCACCGTGGCGCTGGCGTGTGGCTATGAACTTGCTACGCACCACCATGCCCTCGCAGATGCCGAGGCGTGCGCCGCTATAGCACTCAAAATATTGTAACGATGAAGCCTATTTTAGAGATATTTACCGCTCTGGGTGAGCAACTTAATAGTTTTGGTGGTGATGATCGCACTAACAAAGTTATAGAGGAGGCTATCGAGGCTAATGGCTGGTTTACGCGTGCCGATATACTGCGCGCGGTAGAGGCCATTCGCACCGAGATGCTCGACCGCGAGCGACTTACAAAATGGCTAAATAACTATACAGCAACTACAGAGCCCAAGCGCGTTGCGGTCATCATGGCGGGTAATATTCCGTTGGTTGGTTTCTTCGATTTGTTGTGTGTGCTTGCTGCGGGACACGAGTGTCACCTTAAGCCTTCGAGCAAGGATAGTGTATTGATGCGCTATGTCGTTGAACTATTGCGAGATATAGAGCCCTATATTACGATTTATGACTACTCGGCAGATGCCACCTACGACATGGCAATTGCTACTGGTGGTGACGATGCTAATGCCTATTTCCGCGAGCACTTTGCCTCTACGCGCACGCTGTTGCGTGGTAGCCGTCACTCGGTTGCTGTGCTTAATGGCGCGGAGAGTGCGGAGGAGTTGCGCGCGTTGTATAACGATATTACAGCGTATTCGGGTCTTGGTTGTCGCTCGGTGTCGATGCTCTTTGTGCCACAGGGCTATGTCCCAAATTTTGAGCGCGGTGTGGCGGAGAATGTGAAGCTTAAGCGCAATGTACAGGCTATGCGCGCTACGCTTACCGTTGAGGGCGCGGAGTTCTGGGATGCGGGGGCTTTCGTTATGCGCCGTGGTAGTGATTTTGCGCAGTCGTTAGCTGTTGTTATGCTCTATGAATACACAGGTATAGAGGATGTTAAGGCGTGGCTTAAGGATAATGCGGAGCGTGTACAATGCGTAGTGTCGAGTTGCGAAATTGAGGGAGCACAGCCCCTTGGTCGTGCGCAATATCCTGCGCTTATGGACTATGCCGATGGGGTAGATACGATGTGCTTCCTACTCGACTAATGAGCGGTAAACCGCCTCAATCTCGTCACACATAGCACTCCACGAGAAGCGCTTGCGCTCCTCCGTCATGTTGTTGGCAAACTCCGCTATGCGGTCCCCCTCGAAGATGCGCTCCAAGGCGTCGCGCACACCCTCGGCTGTGGGGTCGCAGACATAACCCACCTTACCGTCGGGGACAATCTCCGCCAAGCCACCCACGCGTGTGACGATAACGGGGGTGCAGAAGTTGTAGCATATCTGTGTCACGCCGCTCTGTGTCGCAGTCTTATAGGGTAGCACCACGCAGTCGGCTGCCGAGAAGTAGTAGCGTACATCACTATCAGGCACGAAGAAGTCGTGTAAAATAACTTCATCTTTTAATCCAAGTCGTTCAATGTGAGCGATATATTTCTCTCGTGAGGCGTAAAACTCACCCGCGATAAGCAATTTTATTCCTTTGCGCCTAAACTCGCTCCAAGCGTCAAGCAGTGTGTCGAGACCCTTGTAGTCGCGTATTAGTCCGAAGAACATAGCGTATCTTTGCGTGGGGTCAATGCCTAACTTTGCGCATGCCTCACCGCGCTCCACACGCGAGCCGAAGTGCTCGAACATGGGATGTGGTGAGAAGCGCATAGGCACTGATGTGTAAGCCTTTAACTCCTCGTGCACCTGCTCCGACATATAGACGAAACCATCCACCGAGCCGAGGTAGTAGCGGTTGAAGGGCTTGTCGGTTATGTGGTGCTCGTGTGGCTCGACATTATCAATCTGGCAGATAACCTTCGTGTGTTTGTTCTTGCGTGCAAGGCGCGCAATAGTGCCGAAGCACGGAGCCATAAAGGGTGTCCAATACTTCATCAGCACGATGTCGGGACGCATCTTGCAGAGCTCGCGACCCACGCTCCACCACGACAGCGGATTTATGGTCGAGACTCTGCGACGTATGTCGAGGTCGGCGGGTGGGGGAGTATCTACGGTTTGGCTCTTTCCAGGAAAGAGGAACGAGGGGTATTGCAGCGTGAAGGTGAGGATATGTACCTCGTAGCCGCGCGACTGATACTCGCGTGCCATGGTCTCCATGATGGATGCCAAGCCTCCGCGGTATGGGTGTGCAGGACCTACGATTGCTATCTTTAACCTTTTGTCTGCCATATAGTTGTCTATTTGAATTCTATCTTTGCGCGGCACAACACTTTGTCGGCGTCTGACGTAATCTCAAACTGGCGAGCACCCTCGGTGTCGAGATAACCAACCGACACAACCTCGCCATAGCGTGCCTCGGCCAAGAAGTTGATATCAAGACGCATGGCGTCACCACTCTCGAACTTCTCCAAGGGGAGAGTGTCGAAGATGAGGTCTACATAGCGCAGTGTGTTCATGTGGCGGTTAAAGTCGATGTCGCTATATACCACGGGGCGCGAAATAGATGCCGCAGCCTCTATGGGGCGTAGGCGCGCGGGGGCAGCGATGGGCGATGGCTCCGCAACGATAAATCTGTCGTGCGCCTCCTTCATCATAGACATATCCGCTGCCTGGCGAGTCTCCATGTTGAGCACGCACCACTGCGATACGCCCGAGGCTATGACCTTGTCGCCGATGCGCATGCGGAAGTTACGCGTTGAGGCGAGGCGGTTGAAGTCGCTAATCCAGGTGTCAATCTCTATGTCGGTGTACTGCTCGGGGCGGCTCTCTATCTCCACTGCGAAGCGCATGAGCACCCATGTCAATGAGCTATCCTGCAGGACCTCCACACCGAAGCCCTTGTTGTGGGCGTCGCTTCCCGCGACGTTTAGCATATAGTTGACAATAGAACTTGCCGAAGCACGCAGTGTAAAATCCACATCTTGTGGCTCCACGCGATATTTATAAGTTGTAATCTCTGCCATAGTCTTAATCTATTTATATGCAAAGATATGAATTATTCCTCTAAAACGCAAAACTACGAATGGCGAAAAGAGGCTAATAGACCATACATAGCCCTCAGAAAACTCGGCAGAAAAAATTTTTTTTCGTATCTTTGTAGTAAACATAGGGTGTTGTGCGTCTAACGAGTAAAAGGATGTAACAAAGACCTATTAAACAAACTATAGACAATGACAGAAAAAGAAAAGGAATTTACGAATATCGTTCGCGAACATCGTAGCACAATCTACTCCGTGTGCTTTATGTTTGCCAAGTGTGGCGATGAGGCTGATGATCTCTTTCAAGAGGTGCTTATCAAGCTGTGGCATGGCTTCGATGGCTTTGAGCAACGTAGCAATATAAGAACATGGATTTGGCGTATCAGTCTTAATACCTGCATCTCAATGGAGCGCAGTAAGCGTCGCTCGTCGTCGCTAAAACTTGATATGAGTCGCGACCTCTATACCGCCGAGGATGGTGATAGCCGTCAGATGCAGATGCTTCATAGGCGCATACATAGGCTTCAGCCCTTTGATAGAGCGATTGTTATGTTGTGGCTCGAGAATATGAGCTATGAGGAGATTGCTGCTATTGTCGGTATATCGGTGAAGAATGTCTCGGTGAAGCTCTACCGCATAAAGGAGCAACTCAAAAATATGTCTAACGAATAACATAGCATGATATGAAAAACCATACAGATTATCAGGAACTTGACGATATGCGCGACCAGCTTGCGAAGCTTAAGGATATGCTCAATTCGGAGCGTATAATTACCGAGCGCATGATGCGAAGAATTATGTCCGAGAAGGCGAATAAACTCTTGCGCCGCAGCATATTCTTCATCGTTATAGCTTTGCTCTTTGCGCCATATATGATTTGGTCAATCGGGTTCCTTGGCTTTAACTCTATTTATGGCTATGCGGCTGCGGTGTTCCTTATTGTTGCAGCTATCACCGAATGGCATACATGCAAGGGTCTGCGCGATGAGTACTTCTCGCGCTACTCCATTGTAGAGATTGCCGAGACCATGGTTCGCTACAAGCGTATGAATATCAAGTGGCTATACTTCTCGATTCCCTTTGTTTTGGTGTGGGGTGGTCTGCTGGCCTACGACATCTTGAAGGCGGAGAATCTCCCCGTTATGATTGGCGGCGCGGTGGGTTTCGCTATCGGTCTTGCCTTTGGAGTCCATAGCCTGGTTAAGGCACAACGCACTGCCAACGAGATTATCAAAGCAACGCGCGACCTAAAGCGCGAGGAGTAACCCCTCTCCTTAAAGCAAGAGGTTAAAGACCAAGGCTGTTGTAAGGTTTTGGTCTTTAATGTTTTATTATATCGTTAATAATAAAGTCTTGTTGCCATCGTTAGTTGTTCGTGGATTACTCTATATGTAATATTTATTGTTCAATAAGAAAAAAATATAGATATAAAGTATCTATTTAGACAAAAAAATAGTATATTTGCGTGGATTATTACCGTAAATAAGTGTGCGGTATGACGATAGTGCAGAAAATTAATTTTTAATTAACTTAAATATCAACCGTATGAGAAAAATGCTTTTTTCGCTCGTAGCCCTCTTCGTAGGTATCGCGAGCATTTGTGCGCAGGATCCCTCAGAGATGCAGTTGCCTCTTGATCCTGAAGTACGTGTAGGCAAGCTCGACAATGGCATGACCTACTACATTCGCCACAACGAGAAGCCTAAGGGCCAGGCAAGCTTCTACATCTACCACGATGTAGGTGCTATCCAGGAGGATGACGACCAGCAGGGTCTTGCTCACTTCCTCGAGCACATGGCCTTCAATGGTACCAAGAACCTCCCCGACAAGCAGATTATCGAGAAGCTCGAGACTATCGGTGTTCAGTTTGGTAACAACCTCAACGCCTTCACTTCATGGGACTGCACACAGTACATGGTGATGGACCTCCCCGTAACCGAGGAGAACGTAGACCTCGCTCTTCTTATCCTCCACGACTGGTCACAGTTCATCGCTTTGCAGCCCGAGGAGATTGACTCGGAGCGTGGCGTTATCATGGAGGAGCTCCGTACACGCGATGGCGCAAGCCTCCGTGCACAGAACGACATGATTCGTAACCTCTTCAAGGGCACTCTCTACGAGCACCGCAACCTTATCGGTTACCTCGATGGCCTGAAGTCTTTCGACCAGGAGGCATTGGTTAACTTCTACAAGAAGTGGTATCGCCCCGAGTTGCAGGCTTTGGTTATCGTTGGTGACATCGACGTAGACCAGGTTGAGTCAAAGATTAAGACCCTCATGGCTGACATCCCCGCTTCACCTGCAGATGCAGCACAGAAGGTTATGCACTACGTTCCTGCAACAGAGCAGCCTATCGTCTCTATCTTCTCTGATCCCGAGATGACACAGTCAAGCGTCATGATGTTCGCACGTCGCGATGCTCTTCCCAAGGAGTACAACAACACTATCGTAGGCTACTCATTCAACCTCATCAAGTCATTCGTATCTATCATGATGAACGAGCGCTTCGAGGATATTTCAAAGTCTGCTAACGCACCTTTCCTCGGCGGTGGCATGAGCGAGGGTAGCATCGGCATCTGCCCCACAATGGAGTCTACAATGTTCTCTGCAACAGCTCACGAGGGTCGCATCGACGAGGCTTTCCGCGCTATGTACACCGAGATGGAGCGCATGCGTCGCTATGGCTTCACAGCTGGTGAGTTTGAGCGTGCAAAGCAGGAGATTCTCCGCTGGGCAGAGCGTAGCTACACAAACCGCAACGACGTAAGCAACGCAGAGTACGCACAGCGCTACCTCGACAACTATGCTGATGGCTCACCTATGATGGACGCAGAGACAGAGTGGCAGCTCGACCAGATGTTCATCAACAGCCTCACTGTTGAGCAGGTTAACGAGGCGTATGCACAGATGGCTACACCTAACAAGAACCTTGTGATCCTCGCTCGCTCACCCAAGAAGGAGGACGTTGTAATCCCCACAGAGGAGCAACTCTTGGCTATCATCGCCGAGGTTGAGGCTTCGGAGATTGCACCTTACGAGGATAACACAGTTATCGAGCCCCTCGTAGACCCCGCACAGAAGTTCAAGGGTGCAAAGGTTGCTAATGTTGAGACCAACGAGTCACTTGGTTACACAGAGTGGACTTTGAAGAACGGCATCAAGGTTGTTGTTCGCCCCTCTACATTGAAGGCTGACGAGGTTATCATCTCTGCTTCGGCAAAGGGCGGTAAGTCTATGTTGAACGATGCTGACTACTTCCACGGTGACTACCTCCCCATGGTTATGCAGCAGTCAGGTATCAGCAAGTTCTCTGCTACGGAGCTTGCAAAGCAGCTCTCTGGTAAGAGCGCATACGCTTCTGTAGGTGTAAGCGAGTATGAGCACAGCGTTAACGCAGGTGGCTCACCCAAGGATATCGAGACCATCCTCCAGCTCATGTACCTCAACTTCACAGCTCCTCGCTTCGATGAGACTGACCTTCAGAACTTGAAGAACATGTATGTTCCCTACTTCCGTAACATGGAGTCTGACCCCAGCTACCTCATGGGTAAGGCATTTACAGAGACCCTCTACCAGAACCATCCTCGTCGTCAGGTGACATCATCAGCACAGATCGAGTCACTCAACCTCGAGACTTTGGTAAGCGTACACAGCCAGCTCTTCTCTTACGCTGATGACTTCCGCTTCGTTATCGCTGGTAACGTGGATCTCAACACTTTGAAGCCTCTCGTTGAGAAGTATCTCGGCTCACTCCCCACTTCAAAGAAGGTTGAGTATGCAGTTGTTGACGATGGCGTACGCACAGCAGTAGGCGAGGTTACTAACGACTTCCGCGTAGCTATGCAGCAGCCCAAGGTATCTGTATACCTCACATTCTCTGGCGACATCGAGGATAACGCAAAGAACCGTCTCGTTCTCGACCTCCTCACACGCGCCCTCGACTCACGCTATATGGTATCTATCCGCGAGGAGAAGGGTGGTACATACGGCGTACACGTACAGGGTGGTATCAACAAGTACCCCGTAGAGAAGTACATGGCAATCATTGTGTTCGACACCAACGAGCAGCTTGCTGACGAGCTTATCGACATCTGCGACGCAGAGATTGCAAAGATTGCCGAGAACGGTCCTCTCGCTGACGACATCGCAAAGTCAAAGGAGTTCCTCCAGAAGAACTACGCTAACGTTCTCGAGAACAACAGCGGCTGGATGTCAGCTATCGACCGTTGGTACGAGGAGGGTTACAACTATAAGGAGGAGTACCTCGGTATCCTCGAGAGCATCACCCTTGAGGATGTTCAGGCAATGGCCAAGAAGCTCCTCGACGATGGTAACCGTACTCTTGTAGTAATGCGCCCCGAGCGTTAATTTCGCATGATAAGAGGCCATTCTCGGCCTCTCAATCAAAGCTCCGAATGGAATGTACGAAAAGTACTATCCATCCGGAGCTTTTTCATGTCGAGACCAAGCCTGACCACTTCTGATGCGAAATTGGATTTCTTGTGATAGCGGCGCATCTGCACCACTCTGACAAGAAATTGGAGTCGTGGGGCTAATGGAGGGAAGTTTTTTTGAAGGGTTCAAAGAGTTCGAAGGGTTCGAAGGGTTCTAAAAGGAAAATCTGGGTTGTAGCGCTAATGAAAGTGGAGGTATTATGAGTTTAGTGAATTTAGTGAAATTAAAGAATTTAAGGAGACTACTTCTATAAGAAAACACTAATCTCCTTAACCTCCTTAATTTCCCTAAACTCTCTCTACTAGCCCCAAGCGAGCTTGCTCGCGCCTACTCACTACTACTCTTTTATTACCCCCCCCATAAAGCAATGGAGATGACTAAAACTGAATTAGCCATCTCCATTACTGTATACTGCAAATTATTTTGCCTTGCCTAAAACTCGTAGCCTACAATGTTCTTTGCAAATTGTTCCCATTCTGCCGAAATTTTGTAGGCCTCGACAGACCCCTTGGGGACATATATCGTTAGCTCGGGGTAGGGAGCAGAGCTAAAGGCAAGCCAGCTCGACTCTGTACCCTTGTCGGCTGTGGGTGGTGTCGTGGGCATGCAGTAGACACTCTGTGGGGTGCACGATGTGAAGCAGCACCTTGCACCGAGATATTCCACATTCTCGGGTATGGTTATGGTCTCGAGGGCGTAGCAGTAGCTGAATGCCATGGCCTCGATGCGTGTCACGCTCGTGGGGATGTCGACAAACTCAATGTTCTCGCATAGCGCAAATGCACTTTCGCCAATGGTGGTAACGCCCTTGGGGATGGTGTAGCTCCTAATGCCATTGGGCGCAAACGCAATCAGTGCGTTGTCCTTAATGAGGCATCTGCCATCCTCCGAGGCATACTTGCCGCTGAACTGGGCGAGGCTGCGGCAACCAGCGAATGCTCCCGCCTCAATCTCCTCGACACTCTTGGGAATGTTGAGCGACTTGAGCGCTGTGCAGCTTGTGAATGCATTTTTTGAGATTTTGGTAAGACCTTCGGATAGGGTGACCTTCTCAAGCTTTTGACATGCGCCAAACACCGCTACCTCGAGTGTCGTTACACCTGCGGGGAGTGTGAACTCCGTGATTGGACATCCATAGAATGCTCTCTTGCCTATGCTCTCGACGTAGGGCGATATGGTGATTGTCTTGAGCTCTGTGCAATTGTCAAAGGCCTCTTTGCCTATATGCTTGACGCTCAAAGGCAGGGTTATGCTCGTGAGTCTGTAGCTGTTGCTAAACAGCATAGGGCCTATCTCGGTAATATCCCCATCGAAGCACATCACACCCTTGCCATCAGCATAGGTGTTGCTCACTATTGCGTGCTCCAGCGAGGGTGCCCACGAGGGTGTGATTGTCTCTTTGTTGGATGTCGTATACCAAATCTCGTTATTGGGTATCTCGGGATAGTCGATGTGTGTGGGAGCGTTGGGCACATCAGGGCCCTCTGCATTACATGCCACGGCTATGGTTGCAAGTAGAGCATAAACGAGAAGTCGAAGCCTCTGCATAAGATATGATATTGTTGTTTAATTGCCGACTATAGCGCTCGCAACGAGGGGAACAGCATGTATAGTTGCTCCATGAGCGACTCCATGTCGAAGCCCTCGCGCAGGATGAGCAATATGGTGTTGTCACCCGCGATGCTACCCAACACCTCGCTTATGCCGCGGCTGTCGATGGGCACAGATATGGCGCTTGCATAGCCTGGCTTGGTGCTTATGACGCACATGTTACCCGAGAAGGCGATGTCGGTGATGTTGTCCGAGATGTTGGTCGAGACAACGTGGTCGTTGCGCGTGTTGTTGGGCAACACATATACATAACCCTTCTCCTTGTTGGGTACTTTGGCAACGTGCATATACTTCAAGTCGCGCGACAAGGTAGACTGTGTTATCTGAACACCACACTCCTCGAGACGCTTTATAAGCTCCTCCTGTGATGATATATGTTCTGTGCGAATAATCTTGCGAATGACCGATAGGCGCTGTGCCTTTTGGTTCATAGGCTTGTCATCCTGATAGTTCTTTGTACTCACGGTGCTTGCAAACTAAATTCTCTGTTTTATTTTCGGTATGCAAATTTAATAAAATTTATCTAATCGAGGTAAGAAAAAAAAGAATATTTTTGTTTTTTTTACATCGTAGCGCCTATTATATCAAAAAACGATTTGAATTAGCCGATATTTCATTATCTTTGTGCTTACGATGATTGGTATATAAACCTAAACCTACTAATAGTTTAAGCAATATGAGAAGAATTTTAGTGCTGTTTACTTTTGTCACCATGCTCGTGGGCTGTAGCGAGAGTGGACCAACTGCAAACAACGGCGTGGCACCCGTGATAGTTGTCACAACGGAGAACTCGCAATGGTACGATAGCATAGGCGACTTGGGCGAGATAGGCTACACGATAGAGAATCGTCGCGAGGGACTCAAGCTCGATGCCTTCAGCAATGTCGATTGGGCAAGTGTGATAGAGATAACGGAGGATGTTGTGACCTTTGTCGTTGCACCCAACGACAGCGGTGGCGAGCGCCGAGGAACAATCGAGCTGCGCTATGGCGAGGCGAAGGCTTCGGTTACCATCATGCAGCATGTCACCATAGATGTTGACTTCAAAGCCACAACGACCTCGGGAAGCATCTTTACGCACTGCAACAACGATAGTGGTGTGCATAGCTACTTCGTCGTATTGTCTACAGATGGCGTAAAGGAGGATGGCTCGTTCTATGGTGGCTCAAAGTACTACTGCTTTGACTTGTGTGCTACGGAGGCGGTGTCGAAGGAGACGCCAACAGCCACAATTCCCGATGGCACTTATAGTCTTGCCGTTAGTGACGAGATGGAAAATCGCGATATTAACTATATGTATAGCTACTATGTTCGAGGTGGCGAGGAGGTAGCCTACTCTTCTGCCGAGGTTGTGGTCGAAAATGGCTCAATCGTGGCAAATGTCGCTCTTGCAACGGGCGAAAATCATCGCGTAGAGTACGCAGGAAGTCTCGATATACCAGTCTACTCTAATAACGTTACAGAGGGATTGAGCACACTCACCAACAACCACTTCTTCGATATTGAGGATGGCGTGTTTGTAGGTGCTTTTGTGGGCGACCTCATGTATAACGGTTGCAACACTTGCCAGGTATATATGTACGAGTATATCAACCCCGAAACAGGCGAGGAGCGCGGTGACCAGTTCCAAATAGACCTGCAGCTACCCGCGGGTAGTCGCGATGTATGCGGAGAGTATACACATGGCACTACAGCGGGACACTTCATTCCAGGCTCGGCGGAGGACCTTGGTGGTCAATATATGCAGCAGAATAGCTGGTATATGACTGCGGGATATGTCGACTTTGCACCACTCTCGCGTGGCTCGGTATTGGTCGAGATGGACGATACCGATCTATATTTCTTTACCATCGACACGGTAGATGATAGGGGTAATATCATCCGAGGTGTCTTCAGGGGCCGCGGTGAGTTTATCGACTGGTAGACACCGCTTTGAGTATAGGTAAATATAACTACATTTAGGATTGCTTCGATCGATGCGCATAGGGTCGAACGAAGCACTTTTTTTTGCCCCTTGTCCGCACAGCGTTTTGAAATAGCTCAATTTTGTGGCGCTTAGGCGTGATTTAATAGAAAAGTTGTTGCTATTTACAATAATATCGTTATATTTGTGCGATTTTGATGTACTCTTTCCGTAGGAAAGGGTGTGAGTGTGTTACAAAAAGAATAGATTAATACTAACTTAATATCACTTTTATTTGACCATGAGAAAACTTTTTTCACTTTTGAGCATAGCTCTCGTAGCTATCTTCGCTCTTGGCTGTGAACCAACAAACCAGCCCGAGCTGAACAACGGAGTGAACTTCGCGTTCCAGAACGCCAAGACAACGACAACATCAGTTGAGGTGGAGGTTGTGCCCACAGACAATGCTGTGTTGTACTTCGCAACAATCATCGAGGCTCTCGAGATTGAGGGCTTGGCAGATGCCGACATCATCGCAAAGTTCACCGATGCAAGCGACGTCAGCTTCACAAAGGGCAAGAAGACCCTCACAAAGACAAACCTTACTCCCGATACCGAGTATGTTGCAGTAGCATTTGGCATCACCGACGAGGTCGTAGCACGCCATAGCTTGAAGACGCTCCCCGTGCAGGATCCCATCTCTGGTGATGAGTTCGATGTAGAGATCGAGGTGTCAAACATCACTGCAACCTCTGCAAAGGCTGTTGCTAAGCCCAATACAACAGCTAACCGCTACTACTTCCGCGTAATCACAAAGATGGAGCTCGATGCCTTTGGTATCTACAACAACGACTACCAGATTTTCGAGTATATCATCGAGAACCCCAGCAGCGGTGACTACATTACCCAGGGTGAGACAACTCTCGACTGCCGCCTAAATGCCGAGATGGACTACCTCGCTGTGGCCTTTAACTTCGAGAATTGGGAGGCTGTACACTACCAGGAGGAGGAGATTAAGCTCTTCCGCTACGAGTTCTCTACTCCCGAGGCTCCCGAGGTTGACCCCAACTCTTTGTTCACATACTCTAACCTCCAGGTTACACACACTGGTTTCTCTGTAGATGTAACTCCCGCACAGGGCGAGGAGTCATTCTGGGGCTACTACGTATGGACAAAGAAGTCTTACGACGAGACATTGGCTTCGGAGTCAAAGGCAAACATCGTTATGCGCAGCTACTTTGGTCTTAACAACATCGGCGTGGAGCAGGGCTACGACTTCGGCACATTCATTCGTGAGTACATGGGTCAGACAGGTTCTTCAACCGTTGTTAACTACTTGCCTTTGAATAACAAGACTGATTATGTCTTGGTGCTCTTCTACATGGATCCTGAGGTTTCAGATCCAACAACCGTTTACGACTACAACTATGTAGCTATCCCATTCAAGACCAAGGAGCCTTCAGCAGACATTGTTGCTTCATTGGAGGTGTCGGAGCCTGTAATCGTTAAGAATGGCTTCAAGTATGACATTCAGTTCCTCGTAAAGACTGACGACAACGCTATAGATATGAAGGTTGGTGCTCAGCTTTGGAACAACTACGACTTTGCAAAGTATTGGGATCCTAACGACTGGTCACAGATTCAGGCATTCTTCATGTTCCGCACATCTGTTGAGTCTACAACACTCGAGGCTGCAAAGACCGCTGAGGGTGCTACAGTATCATTCCCTGGCGTAGAAGCTGATGACTATGTATTCTTCTTCGAGGTAATCAACGAGGAGAACACCGCAACACAGTATGCTGTTCGCGTGACTCCCGATATGTTCGCTAACGCACAATAATTTTACTTGATAGGTTATGAAAAAACTATTTAGTCTAATCGCTATTCTCTCGCTCGCCGTAGGCTTTACGGCGTGCGAGGAGGTGCAACCCGTCGATAATCACGACTATGAGGTTGTCCTTTCCGCTACAAAGAGTGCAATATTGGCTGATGGCCAGGAGAGCGTAAATTTCGAGGTTACGGTAGACGGCGTTGTGACAGAGGAGGCGATGATCATCTGCCTCAATGATAACACTGTTCTTCGTGACGCAAAATTCTCAACAACCAAGGCGGGTGAGTATCGCTTTATGGCATCATACAAGGATGCTACATCGCCTGCTGTTACCATCACCGCTACACCTACCGAGCAGTCTGTGTCGAGCGTTGTCCTTACGGCCGACAAGGGCGAGATTATGGCTAACGGCACCGACATCGTAACATTTACCGTTACGGTAGATGGCGAGGATATGACATCTGACGCGGTAATCACCGTTGTTAACTACGCTACGGAGCTCGAGGATAACACATTCTCGACTGATGTGGCTGGTGAGTTTGTCTTCGAGGCGAAGTATGGCGACACAAAGTCTAACCAGGTTATCGTAAACGCTGTTGCTGTGGATGCTCCCACACAGAAGAGCCTCACGCTCACAGCCTCGACTATGCGCATCAAGGCTGATGGCGCGGAGAGCGTGACCTTCACAGCGATGTATGGCGAGGAGGATGTGACTGCAACATGCGAGCTTCGCACAACAGCTGGCGAGGTTCTCGAGAGCAACATCTTCTCAACCACCGTGGCGGGTACATACAACGTATACGCCCTCTATAACGACACACGCTCTAACACCATTAGCATCGACGCCTACGACCCCAATGTCACTTATGCATACGAGATTGGTAAGATCTACGAGGTGAATGGCTCAAAGTGCGTTGCTTATGCTATCAAGGATAATTTCGCATACTTCTTCTCAATGGACGAGGCCGATTTGCAGTGGTCAACAGAAAATGTATACTGCAACTGCAACTCGTCTAAAGGTGAGTGGAATACCTACGATCCCTTTGACCCCCGCTACTCAAAGGCAGAAGGTGGTGTGCGCGACATCAACAACTATCCAGCATTTAAGTGGTGCATGGAGCATGGCGAGGGTTGGTTTATGCCATCTTCAACCGAGCTTCAGTGGATGTGGGATGCTATCTCTAACGGCACACACCGCTTCGAGAATGATAGCGTAGCTGCATACAACAAGCTCCTCACCGATAACGGTGGCATGCCCTTCGTCGAGACCTATTATTGGTCATCAAACGAGACATCCGATGATATGATTGAGCTTATCGCCTTCATGTCTGACAGCGTTGTTTGTCTCGAGCCCATGAAGACGTACATATACACAGTGCGAGCAGTCACCCGCGTCCAACTGTAATTTTTCGTGATAGTGGCGCTACTTCGCCACCTCAATCCAAAGAGCGAATGGGAAATACGTTTTAGTATGTCCCATCCGCTCTTTCTCTTTATCGGCGGCAAATTAGCACCACTCTGACGAAAAATTTATTGTGATAAGGGGTTATTCTCTTTCTCTTAAACAATACGAGATAAAAGAGAAATAAGAGAAATAAGGGACATAAGAGACATAAGAGACATAAGGGATGATACTATCAACTGTTGACTATCAACCATTGTTCGAAACATCCCTTAAGTCTCTTAATGTCTCTTTAGTCTCTAAAACTGATATTTAACACAGCCTGTTCCTATTTTTGTTTATACGGCTAATTTGTCTATCTTTGCACTATGAAAAAGAGCGAATTTTCCTTTATTGGCGACATTGCCAAGACCTTTGCGAAGTTGCCACACAATGGCTTCGAGCCGATAGGCGACGACTGCACAGTACTCGACATGGGCAGTGATGCCTTGGTCATATCTACCGACATGCTTGTTGAGGATGTTCACTTTCTGCGTGGCGCATCATCGCCCGAGGAGGTGGGCTATAAATCTCTGATGGTCAACTTAAGCGATGTGGCAGCTATGGGTGCAACGCCCACGGCGGTGCTCCTTTCGCTGTCGTTGTCTGAAGCTACGCAAGGTGAGTGGGTAGAGGGTTTCATGCGCGGTTTCTATGAGGGATGCGAGAGGTATGGTGTGGCGCTCGTGGGTGGCGACACCACAGCCTCGCGCGACAAGGTATGCATAAATGTTGTCGCTATAGGTCGCGCACCCATGTCAAACATCAAGCGTCGCTCGGCAGCAAGGGTGGGTGACCTCATCTGTGTTACGGGCAAGCTCGGTGCTTCGTCAAAGGGTCTCGTGGATATAATGTTTGGCGACCTCAATACCCCTGCAGCAAAGATTCACCGCACAGCACAGGCGCGCATAGCGGAGGGAAAGCTCCTCGGAGAGCACGATGCGGTACACGCGATGATGGATGTCTCGGATGGCATAGCCTCGGACATAAAGCACATCATGGAGCAGTCGGGTGTTGGTGCGGAGATATATTTGGAGGTTGTGCCCACCGACTACGATATTCGCTTTGCAACGACGGGGGGTGAGGACTACGAGTTGTTGTTGACCGTTGCTCCCGAGCGCTTTGTTGAGGTGGCAGAGGCGTTGCGCGCAGCAACAGGTACGCCCCTTACGGCGATAGGTCGCATCACCGAGGGCGGTGAGTTAGTGTGGTTGGATAATGGTGCTCCCGCAGAGATAGAGTTGCAGGGATTTACGCACTTTTAGCGAGCATGCCTCGCACGAGCTCTATTGCCTCGCGCAGTGCGCGGAGACGCAACAACGACGCTGAAGCGATGTAGAATGCTCCGCCAGTGATAATCATCACGCCGAGGCGCAGAGCAATGTTTAGTGTGGCGATGTGGGGAGCGATGAGGAATAGAGTGCCAAACATCGCTGCGGCAGCGATAAATGAGGGTGCTATACTCTTTATGAGCGATATCCACTTGCGGCTCATGTAGCGCATCGCAAAGGCGGTGTTAAGCAGAAACTCAACTGCCGACATAGCTGTCATACCCCAAGCTATGGCTTCGACGCTTTGTGGGATAGTATAGCACAGCACAGCAGTCATGATAACGCGCTTCGTAACCTCAAGGCGCACGATGGCCTTGCCGTCACTCTTAACCTTCAGTACATTATACGACACGATGGCAAGCGGGTAGAAGAGTCCCGAGAGTGCCAATATCTCGAAGTAGGGCACCGT
>JAGBTW010000172.1 GCA_017631135.1 Alistipes sp. | reverse complement strand
CTCTCGACCTCATGATTATGAATCATGCGCTCTAACCAGCTGAGCTATCTCGCCATTGCTCTGAAAGCGAGTGCAAAGATAGAGCAATTTTCTAAACTTGCAAAATATTTCGCAACTTTTTTTAATTTTTTTGTAAATATTTTTTAGCGATATATTTCGCAAATCGCGCAAAGTGTTATAGTGTAGTCTATTACGCTTTTTTTGGGTCTCTTTTGTTTTTGCGCTATTAGTCCTCCTCGATTACGCCTGTCCAGTTGCAAGTGATGTTATTGCCCTTGTAGTCGTAGCCATCGAGTATCACGGTGTGTGTGCCGTCGCCATTGTCAATGAACTCTGCCGAGCCGCTCTTAATCATCGCGTAGTTCTTGTATCCGCTTGCCGAGCCACTGCCGTACTCGTACAACCAGCTACCTACGGCCTGCGCGTACTTGTTGGTGAAGCCTGCAACCATGACGAGCTTGCCAGGCTTATCCGAGATGGTGTACTTGCCCGCGAACTTGCCATTTGAAGAGTTGTTGTCCGTAACAAGGTCAAACTGCAAGGTGTCGCCATAGACATATCCTGCAGACTTGTTCATGATGTAGATGGTGTAGTTAGAGTAGCCTGTCTGCCAGTAGTCGCCCTCGTAGCCCCACTTTGCGCGGTGCTCGCCATCGAATGTGACGTGGCGGTCGCCCTCGAGTGTAGATTGTGCCTCGCCATCCTGACCACTTGTCTTGTCGTCATCATCATCGTTGTTGCCATTCTCGTCGCTAACATCATCCAACGAGAGGTCGCCCATGTATGTTACCTTGTGCACCTTGCCGTCGATTGTAGCCTCGAGGACAACCTTGTTTGCTGTAACCGTCATTGTGACATCTGTCATAGGTGTGGATGTAGTATCCTCCACGCTCTCGCCAGTGAGGATAAGCTGGCAGTTGTCGCTATTGATGGTGTAGGGGTTGCCGCTATTAGATCTATCGAAGGTGTATGTACCCATGGGGAGCGATGTGCTCTTGTCGGCAGGTGAGAAGCAGTCAACATAGTAGTATGTGCCGTTTGTGTAGGCCTGACCACCATTGTTTAGTCCCTGGTCCGAGAGGAAGAAGGCGTAGCGGTCCGCGCCCTCGCCATACTTTTCGCCATAGTAGTAGCCATCCATGCACAATGCAGTATACTCTACATCTGCCTTACCACCGCCATTGTTGCCGCCGCTGCCATTGCCCGCAGCCTGCTTGATGAGTATCGATGTGAGCTCCTTGCCGTAGCTAATCTCGATTACGGCATTGCGCTGGCTTGAGGTTGTGTTAGCCTTTACCTCGATGAGAATTAAGCCTGTTGCGGGGTGTGTGATGTTGCCTATGGCCTCCTCGCCGCTAACAGCCTGTGCTGCAACCTGCACGCCCTTGACGGGTGCTACGAGGTTGTACGATACGCTTACGGTGTTGCTTGCTGCACCAACCTCGACAATGTTGGGTGATGTGATAAATAGGTGTGCAGAGGCATCGCCCTCGTTAGTGTCGCATGCCGCAAAGAGCAGTGCAACACCTAATGTAATAAGTGTAAAAAATCTTTTCATTATGATGTTATTAAGTTATTAACCTTACTATTATGCAAAGTTAAGTAAAATAATATAAATGTGCAAATGGCACATCTATTGTTTATGCAGAGGGTATGCTCCTAAAGATTATAAACATACTCACACTTGTTGCGAGCATTCTGCTTCTTGCGTCGCTCTCTGCCGAGATTATCTACTCGAGGGCGTTGGCGCGCTTCTCCGACATATATGCCATGGCTATGCTCGGCGTCTGCATCATATTTATCGTCGACTTCTTCGCGCTGATGTTCCACTCGTCGCACCCGTGGCGTTTCTTGTTGCGCAATAGCGTGGTGCTGCTGCTCTCTATACCTTACCATTCGCTTGCCGAGTGGTTGGGCTACGATGCGGGACACGCTGTGCAGATGGCAATGAGTGGCATCGTCATGCTGCGCGCTGTGATGGCACTATATATTACATTAAGGTGGCTCATCGCTCGGCGCACCACGCGCTTGCTGTGGGCATACATAGCCACCGTTGCTGTGTGCACATACTTCGCGGCACTCTTCTTTTATGAGTACGAGGCGCCTGTGAATAGCGCTGTGCAGGGCTTTGGCGATGCGCTGTGGTGGGCGTGCATGAACATGACGACGGTGGGTGCGGAGATATTTCCTATTACGGCAATCGGCAAGGTTATATGCGTCATACTCCCTATTATTGGCATGGCGATGTTCCCCGTGTTTACGGTTTATGTCACTTCGCTCTACGAGCCGAGCGGTCGTGGCACAGGAGTTGCACAGAGAGATGAAAACCAAAATAAAGAACAATGATGAAAAAGAGTCTACTATTTATTGCTATCGCCGCGGGTATGGTTACCATGGTTGGCTGCACTACGGAGAGAGGTTGGAGTGAGAAGGATCGCAAGGAGTTGCGCAACGAGCTGCGCGCCTACCGCGACATGGTCTACTTGGATAACCTCGCAGAGGTGGAGTTCGACAACTTCTCGGGCGATGTTGTCGAGGCTGTAGTATACGACTATCCCGTATATACAACCT
Organism: Alistipes sp.; assembly: GCA_017631135.1. GTDB lineage: Bacteria > Bacteroidota > Bacteroidia > Bacteroidales > Rikenellaceae > Alistipes. Next base: position 549 of record JAGBTW010000172.1, on the reverse strand, counting down.
TCTATGAGATGCCTGGGCGCGGTGATACGCTTGATGTATATGTGGTGTCGACCATCGTCGAGAGGCTCGATGCCGACCCCATCAACCTGCGCAATATCTATCCTTATGAGTGGTTGGTGTCGGAAGGTATACTCCCCGCGGGGTTGAACAACCAGGCACAGCGCGCCTTCTATGACTGCCTCTCGCGCAAGGTCAAGCGCCACTTCCATACGGCACATCGCTTCATCTACGCCATTATGAACGACCCCACAGCCTCAAATATCGTTGCCGACATGCAGATGGCGTGTGCTGCCGACCTCTTCGACTGGGGTGTCGTTGTTGAGGAGACGGTGACCGTTACACCCGCAACAAATTAGAACTTTTACCCATGCATAGTTAAGTATAAAGTTGGTTCCGAGTCTTTCGGATGGGGTAGGGGTTGGATAGCCAGTGCTATTCGCCCCTTCTCGCTATTGCATAATTCAAAAAAAATGCGTAGATTTGTGCTATATTACACAAATAACTAACTTTTACTTAAACACATCAAACTATGGGAGTACTTCAAGAGTT
>JAGBTW010000171.1 GCA_017631135.1 Alistipes sp. | reverse complement strand
GAGAGGAGACTCTTTATGCGAGAGATAGTATTCTTAATCATCTGTGTAGTAGGGTATTACTCGTTTGCTATGCCCATGGGGATGTGTACTGCGGGAACATTGCGCAGGTGGTCGAGGTGCGACATTTGGTCATCGAAGAAGATGTGTGGTCGCATAATCTCGAGCACACGGTCTTTGGATATGCCACCGAGGAAGAATGCCTCATTTACCTCGACACCCCAGCTCTTGAGGGTGTTCACCACGCGCTCGTGTGCAGGGGCATTGCGGGCTGTGACGATGGAAATCTTGAGCCAACGGCGGTAGTTGGCATCGTGCGATATGCGCTCTGTCTCGAGCTTCTGAAGGTACGAAATCTTCATCAGCAAGTCGGCAAGGGGACCTGGGTCGAGGGGTCGCTGTGTCGATGCCTCATGCTTGTGGAAGGCTTGCAATCCCTGCTCCTTGTATATCTTTTCCGACTCGTCGTCGGCAATCACACCGTCGAAGTCGAATGCTATGCGCAGCTCGTTGTCTGTTATGTCGTCCATCACCTCGCTGTCAAGCACGCGACCAGCGGCATATCCTGCCTCGCAGGCGCGCTTAACATCGCGCTCCGAAGCCGAGAGGAAGAGCGAGGCGTTGAATGCTGGGAGATACTTGTATGGCGACTCGCCCGAGAAGAACGATGCACGCGAGATGTCGAGACCATAGTGGCGTATGGTGCGGAACACACGAAGCCCCGTCTCGGGGGAGTTGCGCGACAGAAGCACAACCTCTACGGGTTTCTCCTCGGCAAATATCTCGTTGAAGCTCAACAGACGCTTGACAAAGGGAAATGCCACACCCTTCTGCAGGGGCACGTCGATGTTCTGCTCCTGGTAGCGGCGATACTCCGCCAATCCACACTCGTTGTATACTCTGTCGGACTCCGAGAGGTCGAAGAGCGCGGATGATGATACCGCGACAACAAGTTTATTTTCAATAGGATAACCCATATATGTAGTTGTTATTTTAGAACAAAAAAAATCCAACGCGAGCTACCTTTCGGCTGCACATGTTGGACTTCTTGGTTGAGCTACCGAGATTCGAACTCAGAATAACAGAACCAAAATCTGCTGTGTTACCGTTACACCATAGCTCAATCGTTGCTCGTAAGCGGATGCAAATATAGTGCAAAGTTTTGAAACAGCAAAATTTTATCGCGGAAAAGCGCCACCTGCGGTGAATTCGACGTGATAGTTGTTTCTCTTTTTAAGTGAGATAAGAGAAATAATAGATCAAAGAGACATAAGCGATGCCTCTGATTACCAACCTATTACTAATTACTAATTCCTCACTACTAATTATTTATGTCTACAGCTTCGCAAGGAATTTCTCGCGGTTTACGACATAGCGCACATGGTCGCCCTCGCCAATGAGTGTGTCGCCGTCGTATGCCGAAATCTTGAACGTGAGCTTGCGACCGTCAACCTCCGTAAGCTCTGCTATGGCGCTTATCGAGCGACCTACCTTCGAGGGCTTGAGGTGCGATGTTGAAATCATCGAGCCCACTGTTGTCTCGCCCTCTGCGAGGTGGAGCGCCACAGCCATCATAGCTGCGTTCTCCATGAGTGCTACCATGGCGGGTGTTGCGAGCACAGCCATGTCGCCCGAGCCAATGAACTCTGCTGTGTTGCCATCGTTGACAACCATTACACTTTGATGCTTAAGACCTTTCTCTAACATAATCTGCATTATATTTTATTGTTGTATTATAATCTATCAAGACAAAGGTACAAAAAAATATTTTATAATAGATTATAATCGTAAATTAAGCGTTATCTTTGTATAAATATAGTAGTATTTGGCACATGAAGCGCGCGTTGATATATATGTTGATGATAGTGGCTATGCTCACTTCTGCGACTGTGGATGTCGCGGCGCAGGGTCGTCGTCAGCGCGTTAGGGGTGCCTCGGCAGCGCGCTGGCAGCGCGACAAGGGTGGCGACTCGGTGCTCTATATCACGCTGCTACCTGTGCGTGTGGGCGGTGGCATCGATTTAAGACAACACCAGCGCATGGTGCGTGCTGTAAAGAAGGTATATCCCTTGGCTGTGGATGCCGCCCAGCGCCTCGATAAATTGCACGAGGAGCTTCTTTATCTGGAACTAAAAAAGGAGCGCAAGGAGTATACAAAAGCCATGGAAGAGGCTATCAAAGAGGAGATTACACCTATGTTGTGGAAGATGACGCGCTATGAGGGCATGATACTACTCAAGCTACTCGACCGCGAGACTAACCACACAGCATTTAGTATCATCAAGGATGTGCGCTCGGGCTTCACCGCGGGCTTCTACCAGGCTATCGCGCGACTCTTTGGTGCTAACCTCAAGCTCGAGTACGACCCCATGGGCGAGGATGCCATCTTGGAACAAATCGTGATATACTACAATGCGGGATTGTTGTAGGGTGTCGTGTGATGTTGTTTTTTACCGATAAATTTGTATCTTTGCGCGATGATTGATCGTGAAACCATAGACCGAATATACGCTGCTGTCAATATCGTAGATATTGTTGGCGACTACGTTACGCTCAAACGCAAGGGCGTAAACTACGAGGCGTGCTGTCCATTCCACCAAGAGAAGACCCCATCGTTCAAGGTCTCTCCAGCGCGTGGCATCTACAAGTGT
>JAGBTW010000170.1 GCA_017631135.1 Alistipes sp. | reverse complement strand
CAGCTCTCGAATACGCGAAACAAGGATAACCGCATTCTTCACATTCATACCCAACAAGCCGAGCATGCCCAAGAGCGAGAAGAAATCGAACATCTTGCCCGTAACACCCAGACCAAGCACCACGCCGATGAATATGAGTGGCAGTGTAACAAGCACAATAATGGGGTCGCGAAGGTTACCAAAGAGCAGCAACAGCGTGATAAACATCAAGAGTAGCGCCACAGGCAGTTGACTAAAGAGCGCTCTATTAGACTCCTCGCGACTCTCCTCCTCGCCAAAGAGCTCCATGCGGTAGCCATCGGGAATACTCACCATCTCACCCACCTCTCGCTGCAGGGTCTTGAGCAACGCTATGGCATTAACACCACGCTCGGGGTCGCACTGCGCCTTCATCACACGCTCGGCATTGATGCGATGGATAACCGAGGGCACAAAGGCAAAATCGAAGCCCGAGGAGGCCTGCTCAATGGAGAAGCTGCGCCCCGAGTGCGAAAAGAGTGGCATGGTGCTTAATGCCGTAAGGGCGTTATCCGCAAGAGGCTCTGAACGCAAGAGTATAGGTAGCGAGAGGTCTCCCTCGCGGTAGGTGGCGACAGGCATTCCCGCAGTCGACATCTCCAGTGACGACAACATATCACTGCGCGCCACACCCAGGCGTTGAGCCTTTATCTGTGAGTAGCGCGGTTGCCACATAGCCACCCTATTACCCCAACTATTACGCACATTGCGCGCATCGCCACACTCGTCAAACACACCCATCGCCGAGCGTGTTAGACGGTTTAAGGTGTCGATATTTTCACCCACGAAGCCGAGCTCTATCGTCGCATCGGGCACAGGCGAGAGCCTAAAGAGCGAAGAGCGTAGCCACACATCCGAGATGTTCTCTGCCACCCACCGATCGAGGCGCTCCTCGACATCTCTCGTAGCATCAACATCGTGCAACTCCACAAGCACATTACCATAGTTTGCACGCCCAGCATAGCTGCTACTTGCAAGGTAGTAGCGCGGAGGTGTACCGCCCGCAGTGGTCGACACACGCTTAACCTCGGGTTGTGACAACAGCCAATGACTAATTGTGTCGAGGCGTGACGACGTCGCATCAATGTCATAGCCCTCGGGCAGGATTACATCTGCCCTAAAGTAGGGCTTTGAGAGTTGCGGAAAGAAGTTTTGTGGCATACGCCCCATCGCCCACAGCGACGACATAAACACCACTACTACAATAAAAAGCGTAGCCCACCTAAAGCGAAGAATGAACTCTATACCGCGCTGAAACCACGACAATCGCTCCTTGCCAACACCACTATGCGCGCCACGCAAGAGATTGACACTCATAACGGGAACTTGGGTGAGTGCCAACACCCAACTTGCCATGAGCGAGAGCGATATGACCACAAAGAGAGGGCGTATAATCTCTGCCACGGACGAGGGCGCAAGCTCCAAAGGCAGAAACGAGAATATCGCAATAAGCGTAGCGGCAAGCAGTCCCCACGCGGGGCGCGAAGCACCAGCTATGGCGGCACGATGCAGATCCATTCCATGCGTCGAGAGGTGGCGCGTATTATCCACTACGACGATGGCGTTATCCACGAGCATGCCCATAGCGATGATAAACCCCGCAAGCGATGTGCGGTTTATACCCTCACCAATAAAGAGCATCACAAGCAGCGTAGCGCCAATCGAGAAAAGGAGCGACGACCCCACGATGACACCCGAGCGCCAACCCATAATGACCATCACCAAGAGTATGACGATAGCCACCGACTCGGCGAGGTTAGCCAAGAAGTCGTAGTTCGCCTTGCGCGCAATCTCGTTTTCGGGGTAGAGTGTAACCAACTCCAAACCCGCGGGTAGCTCCTTGCGCACATCACGAAGCACGCCATCTACCCTATCGCCCACAGCCACAATGTCGAGCGCTGGGTTTGTTGCAACAGCAATGGCTATAGCATCCATACCATCCACCTTTACGACGTAAGACGAGGGCTCGCGAGGCGTGCGCCTCACCTCGGCAATATCACCCAAGCGATACTGCTTGCCATCAGAGGCGTAGAGCAGTTGGTTTTCGATCTCCTCAATCGAGGAGTATGTTGTGCCCTCGACAAGTTCGATATTGACCTCTCCCGCGCGACGCACACCAAGCCCAACGATAGCATTCTGCTCCGATATTGCTTGGGCAATAGCCTCGGGTGTTAGGTCAAATGCCGAGAGTGTGGCAGGGCTAATAACGATGCTTATCTCCATGGGTTGCTCACCCGCCACAAGCACCTTATCAACACCCTCGACAGCATATAGTCGCGTCTCTATTTGGCGCACATAGCCTCGCAGTTCATCCATAGTGTAGCCACCCTCCGACTTTAGAGCATAGTAGAGTCCATAGACATCGCCAAAGTCATCGGCAACATCAATCGTCGTAACCCCCTCGGGCAAAAGAGCTCGCACATCATCCACCTTACGGCGTAGCTCATCCCACAGCTGCGCAATGTCACTCTTACGGGTCGAGGGCAACAACTCCACAACAATACGTGCATAGCCAAAGTATGCCTCTGCACTTATCTTATGCACAGACGACAACGTGCGAAACTCGCGCTCCATGGGCACTACGACGAGCTGTTCCACCTCCTCGGGCGTAGCGCCAGGATAGTGACACACAACCACGGCGCTCTTAATCTTGAATGTGGAGTCCTCGCGCTTGCCGAGGTGCACAAAGGCATATACACCACCCAACAAAGCAACGACAAGAAAGAAACTTACAACAGAGGGTGCACGCAGAGATAAACGTGTGATATTAAACGACATACTAACATCTATTTTACATCATTAACAATCCTTACGCGCTCACCCTCCGAGAGCTTATACACCCCCGCAGAAACAACACGCTCGCCCGCCGTAACACCCTCCAACACAATAACATCGCTACTACCCACAAGAGCGCTCAACTTAACCCTACGGCGCACAACGCGGTCATCATCACCCACTACCCACACGCTATCGTAGCTACCCACAGGAGCGTATATCGCCGTAAGAGGCAAGACAACAGCACTCGACTCCGCCTCGGCAAGAGAGACAGCGACAATACATGTCATACCTGGGGATATGTTGTACAATGAACGGTCTACATCTACCAAGCGTAACGACACAGGAAAGCCCAGAGCATCACTCGAGGTGCGAGCAAAGCTCTTTATTACGGCACTAAAATAGATATTGGGATAGGCGTCAAACACGACGCTAAAGCGTGTTGTTGGAAGCGCAAGAGATGCAACAAGCGATTCGGGGGCGGTGAAGCCCACGGTGTTACTCTCGGGCTTAACAAGGCGCAAGATGGTCTCGCCCGATGCAACGCGCTGAAATACATCCACCGAGACATACTCCACAACGCCACTAAAGGGGGCTATGATGCGCGTGTCGTCGAGCTCCGTTACGACATTATTATAGAGTGCTTGCGCCTGCACAGCGGCATTGCGCAACGACTCTACCTCCTGCTCCGAAATGGCATCTCGCTCATATAGGCGCTCGGCACGATTGAGGCGCGACACAGCCTCCTCGTAGGCAGCATGCGCAGCAGAGAGACGCAACTCTACATCGCGCGAATCGAGGCGCGCAAGGAGCTCTCCCTCCTTGACACTCATACCCTTTGCCACAGGCACATCTACAACGCGCCCCGCGAGCTTAAAGGCAAGGTTCACAGCATCGTCAGCAGTGGATAGAGCTGCAAAGTCACGCGTAATGGTGTGCAAGGGTTTTGCCGTAACACACTTTACAGGCTGCACAACGCCAACCGATTGCGCACCACCTCCATGACACGCAACCAACAGTATAACAATAAAATAGAGAAATCTGTAACGCATAGCAACACGATTTTGTAGCTATGCGGGCAATTATCTTGCCAATAGATACGGATGTTAAATTTTAGACACAGGCGTAACGACAAAGTAGCCTTGTTATAGGACATATATTAGATGTCGCGGATGTCAGATTTATACTCCACCACGCCATCATTGAGTACCACAACACCCACATCTGCACGCACGATAGAACGCAGCGTCATGGCATCTATGGTGTATACTTCGCTACCAAGGCGCTTGGCAACAAAGGCTCTATCGGTCGAGGTGAGCACGACTATTGCATCCGCAGGATAAGCATCGAAGAGTCGCTCGACATAGCTTAAGCGCGTACCCTCCAACTTTAGCGCATCGTTAATACAGAGCCACGCCACGCGCCCCGACTTTTCGAGAAGCTCTCGCGTAACATCCTCGCCATCACGATTATATACACAGAAGTCCGAATACTTATCTCCCTCGCTTGCAACACTCTCTACACGAGCATCTACATACTCAATATCGGGATTTGTCCAGCACGATGTATCTTCTGCTGAAAACTCGACAATCTCTCCTGTGGTGCTATTTCTAAAGATAAGTACACTCTTAACATCTGCAGCCTCACGCTCTCTAACCACCTCTTTGCGCAGCTCAACACCAACCTTATAGGGCAGAAAATCGACCAACGGCAGATAGCGCAACGAGTAGAGGTTGATGCCTATTGGTAAAGCCAAAACAGCTATCACAACCACCGTCGTGCGAAGCCAAACGACCCTATCCTCCTTACTATGTCGCCACAAGAGAATAGAAAGAACGAGAAGCACAACATTCTTGGCAAAGGTCTGCCATGGCGTAAGCTTTACTGCATCACCAAAGCATCCACAATCACCTATGGGGAGTATCGTTGCGCTCAACAGCGTGACAACCGAAAACGCGGCAATAATAGCGGTTGTTGCAATAGCCACACGTCGACGCAATAAGCCGATAATAAGCAATATACCCACCAACACCTCCACGCTTGATAGAGCAACAGCGATGGGGAGTAACAGGTGGGTTAAAGAGTCTAAAGAGTATGTTGCGAGATACTTCTCAACAAATATGGATGTACCAACGGGGTCAACACACTTGACGAGTCCCGAGAACACAAAGACTCCACCAAGCAACCAACGCATGGCCACAAGACCCATATTTTTGAGATTAAGCGTCATGAAGCCTACTCCGCAACAAGGGGTGCAACATAGTGCATGATGCGCTCGTAAATCTCGTCGGGCGAAGCCATAGCACCCTCGGGGGTTGAGCAGTCCACAACCTTGATGTCATCGGAGCATGCCACAGCCTCGAGGTATACCTCACGAACACTACGCTGCAAGTCCAACGACGCCTCGTGAATATCTGTACCGCCCTGCAGATAGCTGCGGTCATCACCCTCACGCACCTCCGAGAGCTTACGCTCGGTAAACGAGAATGGCACATCGAGGAACAACGACACATCGGGGCGAGGAATAGCAAACTCCTCGAACTCGGTGTGCAAAATCCACTGGCGCAGTGCATCACGTTCCTTACCCGCGGGGAGCTTCGCACACTGATAACCTATGTTCGAGTAGACATAGCGGTCGACAATAACCACCTTACCCTCATCCAACCAGCCACGGATGACTTTTGCGGCATCTGTCCTATCGCCAGCATACAACAGCGCAACGAGGTAGGGGTTTACGCCATCCACCGTGCCGAGGTCACCGCGCAAGAAACGCGCAATAAGGTCACCATAAACAGGAGAGTCAAAGCGTGGAAAGTGCAGATATTCAGTATCGACACCGCGCTTTTTGAACATATCGCGAAGTTTGGTTATCTGTGTTGACTTGCCAGCACCGTCAAGTCCCTCTAAAACGATAAACATCAGTAAAACGAATTATTAGTAATAAGTAATTAGAGAAGCAT
>JAGBTW010000169.1 GCA_017631135.1 Alistipes sp. | reverse complement strand
GAGAGTGAGTGCAACGCCAAAGCAACCTTGTTAGACGAATTATTAATAGTTTTCTGCCTTAATCTGGAAGTATGCCTTGGGATGAACACATACGGGACATACCTCGGGAGCCTGCTTGCCAACGTGGATGTGACCGCAGTTTGAGCACTGCCAAATCATATCGCCATCGCGTGAGAATACGAGGCCACCCTCAACATTAGCCAAGAGCTTACGGTAGCGCTCCTCGTGCTCCTTCTCGATCTTGCCCACCTCCTCGAAGAGGAATGCGATGTGATCTAAGCCCTCCTCGCGAGCATCCTTTGCCATCTGGTCGTACATGTCTGTCCACTCGTAGTTCTCGCCCTCGGCAGCAGACTTAAGGTTCTCGGCTGTTGAGCCAATGCCGTTGAGTAGCTTGAACCAAATCTCTGCGTGCTCCTTCTCATTAGCAGCTGTCTCCTCGAAAATCTTTGCAATCTGAACGTATCCGTCCTTCTTTGCCTTTGATGCGAAATATGTATACTTGTTGCGTGCCTGTGACTCACCAGCAAATGCCTCCCACAAGTTCTTCTCGGTCTTTGTTCCTTTCAAATCTTTCATAGTCTTATTAGTTTTTAGGTTTGTAATTATTCTTTTATTTTCTTTTCCTGATGCAAAGATAAGAGTTTTATTTTTATCTGCAATAGTTTTTTAATCGTATTATTTTATGGTTATATAGATTCTGCTTATAGTGTATCGAAAATGTATATAGGAAGCTGGGCGAATTATAGCACTTTGCGTGGCGGACCTACACCACTACCAAACCGAGTTTTGCACGCTAATTGCACTACGAAGGCGAAACATTAAAATAAAATGTGATATGCAGAGCAATACAACAAACAAAACGAAGAGTGGTTTGAGCGTCATGACGCTCGCCATTATGAACATCACGGCGGTGGTGAGCCTACGAGGACTTGCGACAGAGGCTATATATGGTCCTGCCTCGGCATTCTACTACCTCTTTGCTGCCATCGTATTCCTCATCCCCACGGCGATGGTTGCGGCGGAGCTTGCAGCAATGTTCTCGGCAAAGCAGGGCGGCGTATTTCGCTGGGTGGGCGAGGCCTTTGGTGCGCGCACGGGCTTTCTCGCGATATGGCTGCAGTGGATACAGTCGACGATATGGTATCCCACGGTGCTGACGTTTGGTGCTGTGAGCATCGCCTACATTGGCGTTGACCCCTCGACAGATGCGGCACTCGCATCGAACCGCATATTCACCCTCGTTGTGGTGCTGGCGATATACTGGATAGCGACGTTCATCTCGCTGCGCGGCATCGGCTGGGTGGGCAAGGTTAGCAAAATTGGCGGCATAATAGGTACGATCATTCCGGCAGCCCTACTTATCATCCTTGCCATCGTCTACCTCGCCATGGGTGGACAGAACAACCTCAACATGAAGGAGAGCTTCTTCCCCGACCTCACAAACTTCAACAACCTTGTGCTTGCAAGTAGCATCTTCCTATTCTACGCCGGCATGGAGATGATGGGTATTCACGTCATGGAGGTCGACAACCCCAAGCGCAACTACCCTCGCGCAATCATCATAGGCTCGCTCGTGACGGTGCTCATCTTCATCCTCGGCACATTCTCGCTCGGCATCATCGTGCCAGCAAAGGATATTAGCCTCACGCAGACGCTACTCATAGGCTTCGACAGCTACTTCAAATTTGTTAAGCTCTCGTGGATGGGTCCCATCATCGCCATAGCCCTTGTCTTTGGCGTCTTGGCGGGTGTGTTGACATGGGTTGCAGGTCCCTCGAAGGGTATCTTCACTGTGGGTCGCGCGGGCTACCTACCACCATTCTTCCAAAAGACCAACAAGCAGGGCGTGCAGCGCAACATCCTTATGGTGCAGGGCGTCATTGTCACTATCCTCGGTATGCTCTTCGTCGTGATGCCCTCGGTGCAGAGCTTCTACCAGATACTCTCGCAGCTCACCGTGCTCCTATATCTTATAATGTATATGCTTATGTTTGCCTCGGCCATTAAGCTTCGCTACACACTGCCAAAGATGGAGCGCCCCTTCCGCCTTGGTGCAAAGGGCAACGGACTGATGTGGATATTGGGAGGCTTGGGCTTCTGTGGCTCATTGCTGGCATTCGTCTTGAGTTTCATTCCACCCTCACAGATTGCCGTTGGCAGCAACGCAGTGTGGTACGCAGTGCTCATTATCGGAGCTATAGTCTTCGTGGTTATACCTTATATAATATATAGCATGCGCAAACCCTCGTGGAAAGCCCCCGATGCCAATATCGAAAAGTTCGAGTGGGAGAAGTAGAGTAATTAGAGAGAATATGTAGAAGTGCCGTCGAGGAAAACCCTTCGACGGCACTCTATTATAACCACAATTACACCTACCTGCTGTGTATATATGTTGCGTCATTTGCTTTTAGCAGACGGCTCCACCCTGTAGCCTCATCGAATGCGGTATGCTCGTAACCTGCATTCTCAAAGTCTAGCGATGCCCACTGCTCCTTGTTGACAAGTGCTACGGTGTAATATACCCTACTCACATTATTAAGGTAGGCATGACGCTGGTATGTAATAGCCTCGGCAGCAGCTGCTTTAATCTTCTCGACTGTCTCTGCTATCTCGCTAAGATTTGTCGCCTCGGCAACTTGTGTTGCTACATCGACAACATCGAAGGCGTAGTCGAGACGATACCACTGCAATGCCTCAATATCTTCCTTTGAGAACTCCGCGTTCACTGGGTAGTAGGCCCTACTGAGAGCATCGTCGATGACCGAGGTAGTAAAGCCATATTTGTTATTCATCCTCTCACCTCCAATCTCCGCCTGCTCTTCGTACAGCGCAGCGACAATGTCGGTAAACTCACGAATAGCGCTATTTACCTGAACTATTTTACTACATTCGGTAAGCGTGTGATCTATGGTCAAATAGCTCTGATCCCACCATAGGTCATAATCTTGATCAATATAGGATTTAGCTGCCTCAACAAGGCTCATACTGTCGTATTGCTCCATCTTGGCTAAGGCATCGACTAACATATAAATCTCTCCGCCACTTATCGACGTAACATGGCTCGATGCAAGATAATAGTCGGCGTAGGGCTCAAGGTCTGTTACATACTCGATGCTATTCATCAGGCAGCACATCATAAACACCATACCAAAGTGTGCATCTGCGGTCTCGAAAGCCGCTGTTATTGCACTTAGTCCGAGGTATGCTATCTCCTCGTCATCGCGCATTATGCCTCGCGTATTATCGCCCTCGAAGCCGGGATGATAGGCATTGCCATGGCCCATGAAGATGATGACATACTCATCAGCCGGAGCCTCCAACCGCGCCCACTCGACAAACTCCGCGAGGTTATTTGAGTCATCTACCATAAAACTATTGTCACTGACAACTTCGTTATCGTAGCTGCGCGTTGCATGGTTATACTTGAAGCGTGATACACTGCCACGACCATCCGACATATCAGAGTTGTATCCGTTGCTCCACTTCATCTGGCCTACGATATTGATATGAGAGGGCACATCCAATTGCGATACAACCTCTAAAACATTCTCGTAGTACTCATCGAGATTTGCACCACCGCAACCATAGGTCATAATGGTATAGCTATTAATACTCTCAGGCACGGGTGGAGGTGGAGTAGGGTTAGTTTTTTGAGGTTCATCTTGTCCACACGCGACAATCACCGCTATCATAGTCGCCATAGATAGGAGTCTAAACAAAGATCTCATAAATGCGTTTTTAGGAGTTTGACCTTTAATACTCTATTTCACGTTTACAAAGTTACGCCATTATATTTATAAATACAACAAATGGAGCCCAAAAAAAAGAGTTCGGCACACACCGAACTCTCTCATTATTGAACGAATAGGTTCTCCTACTCAATATAGTAGGCTTTTGAGGCATCTCGTGCTGGAGCTTCGGGAATTTCGCCCGCGGGATAACCAAAGGCGATAGCCACCTGGAGGTGATAACCCTCGGGGAGGTTAAGGCGCTCCAAGTAGGGCTTCGCAGCCTCGGAGTTCATAACGGGGATGACACTACCCAAGCAGCAAGAGCCTATGCCCATGCTCCATGCCGAGAGCATCATATTCTCGGCCAAGAGGCCTGAATCGAACTCTCCGCTATAGCTCTTATCGGGCACAGCGATAAATGCCACGGTGGGCGCATTGCGGAAGAAATTGCGGAAGCCTGGCTGCTCGCACATCTGTGGCATCATCTCCTTTGCGATGGCTGTTACGCCCTCGATGAAGTCGGGAGCATCAACCACGCGCACTGCCCAGCCCTGGCTATTCATGGCGCTGGGAGCGTAGATGCCACACTCCAACACCTTTGCCATCTGCTCACGGCATACGGGCTCTGTCTTATAGTCGCGAATTGAGCGACGAGTCATGATGTTCTCTATGACAATACTATCCTTCGACTCTTCCATATTAATGTTGGTGCTTTCATCAATATTAATGCAACCTGTCAACGCCGCAGCACCAAGCATCGTTACCATAAATTTTGCGAGTTTCATAGTCATTTTTAATTACTAATTACTCATTACTAATTACTTAACCTCTACTCCCTTAAGCACTACCTTGCGAATGACGGGTGTTTGGTGTGCATAGGGCAACCATGCCAACGAGGGCAGAGGCTTGGTGATGTAGAAGTTAGCCACCTTGCCGCGAGTGATTGAGCCATAGTCGCGGCTCTCACCCATGGCGCAAGCCGAGTTGAGCGTTGCGGCGTTGAGAGCCTCGGCGGGTGTCATCTTCATCTTTATAGATGCCAACGACACCACAAAGCGCATGTTGCCCGAGGGCGCAGTGCCAGGGTTGAAGTCCGAAGCCAAAGCCACAGCAAGACCCGCATCAATCATCTTACGTGCAGGGGGGTATGTGATACCGAGGAAGAAGGCGCAACCAGGCAACATCGTAGGCATGGTGTCGCTACCGCGCAACGCCTCAACCTGCTCATCACCCATGCTCTCGAGGTGGTCAACAGAGAGCGCCTTATGCTCCACACCCACCTCCACGCCGCCCGACACAGCGAGCTCGTTGGCGTGAATCTTGGCGCGCAAACCATATTTAGCACCCACCTCCATAATTTTTGCAGTCTCCTCAACCGTAAAGAAGCCCTTGTCGCAGAATACATCGACAAAATCGGCAAGACCCTCCTTTGCAACAGCGGGAATCATATCGTTGCACACATGGTCTACATACTCCGCCTGGCGACCACGATAGGCGCGACCTACGGCGTGAGCACCCAGGAATGTTGCACGCACAGCGATAGGCGAAGTCTCGCGGATACGCTTAATGACGCGCAAAATTTTGAGCTCATCCTCCAACGTGAGACCATAGCCCGACTTAATCTCCACAAGACCTGTGCCCATGGCGATAATCTCGTTGACACGCTCCATCGCCTGACGGTAGAGCTCATCCTCCGAGGTGTCGTGCAGGCGGTCGGCAGAGTTAAGGATGCCACCACCGCGCTTGGCTATCTCCTCGTACGAGAGACCGTTAATCTTATCCAAGAACTCCTGTTCGCGGCTACCCGCAAAGACGATATGCGTGTGCGAATCGCAGAACGAGGGGAAGAGCCAGCCACCCTCGGCATCGAGGATGTCGCATCCCTCACACGAGGGACACGACTCCATTGTGCCATAATCCTTGATACGCTCGCCATCGGTTAAGAGCCATGCGTTCTCCAAGGTTGCGACATCGGCCATAGCCTTGCCCTCAACCTTGAGGCGACCACTCTCGTCGATGCCGACGAGCATGCCTATGTTTTTAACGAGCAAGTTCATAGTCGTTAAGGAAGTTTACAGATGTAGCGATATGAGGATACATCACAGTGTCGTTATCCACGAAGGGCACAACCTTGCGATATGCCTCGAACATAGCCTCGACGGTTGCCGACGAGCGCAACTCCTTCTTGTGGCGGAACTCCAAAGCCTGTGCCGAGTTCATGAGCTCGATAGCCAATACGCGCTCGGTGTTCTGGCACACCTTCCAAAGCTTCGTAGCAGCGTTAGAGCCCATACTTACATGGTCCTCCTGACCCTGTGACGAGGGTATAGAGTCGCACGATGCGGGCCAGCACAAGCCCTTCGACTGGCTAACGATAGATGCCGCAGTGTACTGTGGAATCATAAAGCCAGAGTTCAAACCGGGGTTAGCAACGAGGAAGTTAGGCAAGTTGCGAGCACCCGAGATAAGCTTGTAGGTGCGACGCTCCGAGATGTTACCCAACTCCGCAACAGCGATAGCCAAGAAGTCCATAGCCAAGGCGATGGGCTGACCGTGGAAGTTACCCGCAGAGATTACCTCATCACTATCGGGGAAGATTGTTGGGTTGTCGGTAGCCGAGTTAATCTCTGTCTCCAACACGCTTGCGACGTATGCTATTGTATCCTTCGATGCGCCATGCACCTGGGGTATGCAGCGGAATGAGTAGGGATCCTGAACATGCTGCTTTGGCTGCTTTGCAATCTCGCTGCCCGCCAAAATCTCGCGGAAGTTGCGTGCTGTCTCAATCTGT
>JAGBTW010000168.1 GCA_017631135.1 Alistipes sp. | reverse complement strand
CGCAAAGATGTGTGCGAAGTAAGTGTAGCGGTAGCGAGGCTCAATCTCCGAGATAAGACCGCGCTTCGAGAGGTTGTACTTCTCGAATGCGTTGATGTCGAGGTCTATAGGCTGCTCGAGAGAGTGGATGTCAAGGTCGATGAGCGCAGCTGCAGCAAGCTCCGTAGTTGTGAAGCCCTGGTTGAAGAGCGAAGCACGCTGAATCTTTGCAATGAGGTTATCGGGGATAACTTCGCCTGTGCGGTAGTGTGTAGCATATACCTTGAGAATCTCGGGGTGGAATGCCCAGTTCTCCATAATCTGCGATGGGAGCTCCACGAAGTCGCCCTCAACCTCTGCAAGACCGCGGTAGCGTACATCTGCAAAGAGGCAGTGCAAAGCGTGACCAAACTCATGGAACATGGTCTCTGCCTCGTCGAATGTGAGCAACGATGGTTTGTCACCTACGGGAGGTGTGAAGTTGCACACTACGCCCACCACGGGAGCCTTACGCTCGCCATTAACATAGCGCTGCTCGACGAAGTTGCCGCACCATGCGCCACCGCTCTTCTCCTTGCGGGGGTATGGGTCGATGTAGAGCACGCCGAGGTGGCTCTGGTCGTGGTCGAGAACCTGATATACGGTGCACTCCTTGTGGTAGCGGGGTGCTGTGATGGGGCGGAATGTCACGCCATAGAGGCGGTTAGCAAGGTAGAACATACCCTCGCGTACGTTGTCGAGCGAGAGGTACTGGCGCACAGCCTCCTCGTCGAGCTGATACTTCTGCTTGCGCACCTTCTCGGCATAGTACCACCAATCAGACTTCTCGAATGTCTCGCCTGGGTAGTCCTTCTGGAACATTGCGTTCATCTCCTCCAACTCGAGCTTTGCAGACTCTACTGCGGGGAAGAATATCTCCTCCAAGAGGTCGTATGCAGCCTCGGGAGTACCAGCCATCTGGTCGGCAGTGACATACGCAGCGTATGACTTGTAACCGAGAAGGTTAGCCTTCTCGATGCGGAGCATAGCCATCTTCTCGGCAATCTCCTTGTTGTCGTTAGCGTTGTCGTTGTTACCGCGCATGAGGTAGCCGTTGTAGAGCTCGCGGCGTAGGTCGCGGTTAGACGAGTAGGTGAGGAAGGGGAGCATGCTGGGCTTGTCGAGCGTAAAGAGGTAGCCAGTCTGTCCTACAGCCTCGGCAGCCTCGCGCGCCTGTGTCTTGACGCCCTCGGGGAGCTCCGCAACCTGGTTTGCCTCGAGGTGAAGCGTGAATGCGCTATTCTCGGCAAGGAGGTTCTTGTTGAACTCTACGGTGAGCATTGCCAAGTCAGAGTTAATCTGCTTTAGGCGCTCCTTGTTTTCGCCCTCGAGCAGAGCACCCGAGCGCACAAAGTCGTTGTAGGTCTTCTCCGTAAGGCGCATCTGTACCTCGTCGAGGTTGAGCGTGTTGCGCTTGTCGTAAACGGCCTTGACGCGAGCAAAGAGCTCCTCGTTAAGCATGATGTTGTTAGAGTGCTCCTCGAGGATGGGGGTCATCTCGTTCTGCACCTTCTCCATCTCGGGTGTAAGGTCAGAAGATGAGAGCATGCCAAAGAGAAGACCTGTCTCCGAGAGCTCGATGCCCGAGTTGTCGAGTGCCACGATGGTGTTCTCGAAGTTGGGCTCCTCGCTGTTGGTTACGATAGCCTCAATCTCGGCGTTGTGCTGTGCTATAGCCTCGGTGAATGCGGGACCGAAGTGCTCTGCATGAATCTTGTCAAATGGCGGTACGCCAAACTCTGTTGTCCAATCTTCCAAGAGAGGGTTCTGCTCCTGGGTTGCAACCTCGTTGGTGCATGAATAGCTTACTGTCATAGCACACAAAAGTGATGATAATAACAAAATACGTTTCATCGATGATATATTTATGATTTATGATATTTTTTAATTTACTTTAATTAACTTTGCAAAGTTAAAAAAATTATTGACAAATGCAACTATTTTATACCCCCAAAATTTCACTCCCTCGTTACACACTCCCCGAGGAGGAGTCGAAACACTGCATCAGAGTGCTGCGCATGACCATTGGCGACGAGCTTCATTTGACCGACGGAAAAGGTAATATGTATCGCTGCAAAGTGGTGAGTGACAATGTAAAACACTGCGAGGTTGAGGTTGTTGAGACTATCCCCGAGTACGAGCGTATGAGCTATGGCTTGGTGATGGCCGTAGCCCCCACAAAAATTATTGATCGCTTCGAGTGGTTTTTGGAAAAGGCAACAGAAATTGGCGTTTCGGAGGTCTATCCCATCGAGTGTGACCACAGCGAGCGTCGCCAAATAAAGCTCGAGCGCGAGGAAAAAGTTATCACAGCAGCCGTAAAGCAGTCGCTCAAAGCCTACCATCCCACGCTCCACGACATGACATCGGTGCGTGATCTTATGACCATGGATTTCGATGGTGATAAATTTATTGCACACTGCGATAAAGAGTTTGGCGAGCGCCCATATTTGGGTAATTTAGTCAAAAAAGGCGCTAATACCCTAATTTTAATTGGCCCAGAGGGTGATTTTTCAAAAGAAGAGATTAACTTTGCGGCTCAAAACGGCTTTAAGGTCATCTCGCTTGGGCGCGAGCGCTTGCGCACAGAGACGGCTGCCGTAGTTGCCACAACTGTTGTAGCAACTATTAATAAACTGTAACCCAATATCATAATAGTATTATGTATCTGTACTCACTTCTTGTGGCGATGCTCGTCGTGCTTGCCATCTTCCTTGCGCCAAAACGGCATAAGGTATGGGTGGCAACAGGAGCAATATCGCTCGCCTCGCTTGCAGCTATTGTAGCCTCTGTAGTGGCTCTTGGCGGTGAGGTCGTGAAAATTGCCGAGTTCGAGACAATGTTCTTTGGCCAGGAGAGCCTCGCCATCGACAAGCTCTCGGCACTCATGCTTCTCATTATTTCGGTGGCTTCGGTAGCTACGGTGCTCTACTCGCGCGGCTATGTCAAGGGCTACCTCGAGCGCTTCACTTCGGTGCATATATCGATGCACTACACGGCGTTGGTGACGCTTGTGGTGTCGATGATGCTTGTGGTGATGTCGAGCGGTGGCTTCTCGTTCCTCTTCTCGTGGGAGCTTATGACAATTGCGTCGTTTGTGCTCATACTCTTCGAGGCGGAGCGTCACGAGGTGCGTCGTGCAGCGTTGAACTATCTGGTGATGATGCACATCGGCTTCCTGTTCTTGGTTGCTGGTTTCGTCATGCTGTTTAACGTGACAGGCTCGGCTAACTTCGCTGACATTCAGCACTATTTTGCTGTTGCAGCACCGCTGCCACTCTTCGTGATTTTGTTCATCGGCTTCGGCATGAAGGCGGGTATCTTCCCCATGCACATTTGGTTGCCCGAAGCGCACCCCGCAGCACCATCGCATGTATCGGCAATCATGTCGGGCGTGATGATTAAGACGGGTGTCTACGGCATTATCCGCATGATGCAGGCTATTGACCACAACCGCGAGTTGCTCTTCACTATAGGTCTTATCGTCTTGATTTCGGGCGCAGTGACAGGTCTCTGGGGTGTCTTTCTTGCCGCTATGCAGAACGACATCAAGCGTCTGTTGGCATACTCAAGTATCGAGAATATCGGAGTGATACTCATCGGCTTGGGTATCGCAGCTGTGGGTCATGCAGCGGGTAGCTCGTTGGTCGGCATGTGTGGCATGTGTGGTGCTCTGTTGCACATGGTTAACCACTCGTTGTTTAAGTCGATGTTGTTCTTCAGCGCGGGTAATATCTACTCGAAGATGCACACCACGGCGATGAACGAGATGGGTGGCTTGGCAAAGTATATGCCCGTGACGGCTATCATGATGCTCTTTGCTACGGTGGCTATATGTGCGCTTCCTCCGCTCAACGGCTTTGTGTCGGAGTTGCTTATATATATTGGTATGTTCAATGGCGTGGGTAGTGGTCACGAGGTGTTGTATTCTGTTACGGGCATCATCGCACTCTCGCTTATCGGCGGTATCGTGGTGCTTGCGTTCACGAAGCTCTATGGCGTAGTATTCCTTGGCTCGCCACGCTCTCACCATGTTGCCGAGTGCACGGAGGTTGACAACTTGCGCATCGTTGCAATGGCTATACCTGCGGCATTCATCCTTATGATTGGTCTTGCACCACAGTATGCTATACGCCCCATTGCACTTGTTGCCGAGGCTATCACAGGTAGCGTAAACACCATCGCAGTGGACCACTTCGCACCTACGTTGCGCATATTCAGCTATGTGGGTATCGCATTCTTGGTCGTTGTTGCTCTAATCTACATCCTCAAGCGTCGCGCACAGCGCAGCCGCGTAATTACCGAGGGTCCAACATGGGGTTGTGGCTTCACAGCAGTAAACACCCGCATGCAGTATACGGGAGAGTCATTCTCTGAGGGCCTCGAGAACATCGGCAAGCCTCTGATGAAGGACTTTGTGGATGGTCGTGCGGTGGATAAGGATGAGATTTTCCCTCTGCCCCATGGTTATCGCATAAGCCACAAGGACAAGGTGGACTCGTTGCTTGGTCGCTGGTGGGTAGAGATGATGTATCGCATAAACAAGTATGTCATGCGCCTACGCACAGGCAGGGTAAACAACTACATCACATTTGCCCTTATCTTCTTCGTTGTGGTGCTCGTGTTAACACTCTTTGGAATACTCTAACCTAAAATCGATATTGCTATGTTGGTAAAACTACTCAATACACTACTTATGGTTGTGGTAGCACTCTCGATTACGGGTGTTATCCACCGTACGCGCGCCGTGCTGGCTGGTCGTCGTGGCACGCGCTTCTTGCAGCACATATATAACGTAAATCTGCTTTTGCGTAAGGGTGCTGTCTACTCAACTACGACAACCATCCTCTTCCGCATCGCACCTTGTGTATACCTTGGTGCTGCGCTTATGGCATTCCTCTTTATCCCCATTGCCAACCTCGAGCCTCTGTTGTCGTTCCATGGCGACATCATCTTGGTTGCCTACCTCTTGGCATTCTCGCGCTTTGCACTTATCTTGGCAGCGATGGATACAGGTAGCTCGTTCGAGGGTATGGGTGCTGCGCGTGAGGCGCTCTATGGCGCTCTTGTTGAGCCCGCGTTGATGATGGGTCTCGCTACATTGGCACTCTTCTGTGGCGACTCGTCGTTTGCCGAGATATTCTCCGAGGGTCAGGTTCTCGATGTGAACCTCACCGTTGTGCTGCTCCTTGTGGCATATATCTTCGTTATGATTATGTTTATCGAGGGTGGTCGTGTGCCTGTGGATGACCCAAAGACACACCTCGAGCTCACGATGATTCACGAGGTTATGTGTCTCGACTACTCGGGCATCGACCTTGCGATGATTCAGATTGCAGGTTGGCTCAAGAACTCTATCTTTGCCGTTATCGCTGCTAATGCCGTGTCGGCTGTGTTGTGCTTCCACTGGGAGTTTGCTGCGCCCCTGGCTGTGCTTGGCGCAGGTATCTCGGTGGGTGTTGTCGAGTCGTTGCGTGCGCGCAACAAGCTATCGCGCAATACCACCTACATTCTTACCATATCAGCACTCTCGGCATTGGTGCTATTGGTTGGCTTCCTGCTCATGCAAGACATTAAAATATAATAGGCTATGATACTATCACTCATAATATTATACGTTCTGTCGCTTATCTACTTGTCGATGGCTGACAGATTTCGTTCACACACAACAATACTCGCTTTGCAGGGTTTGTTGCTCTTTGGCATCGCCATGGCGCGTATGCATGCCTTCCACCCCGTGGAGATGGCATTCATCATCGTTGAGACCTTGGTGTTTAAGGCTATTGTAATACCCATCATCCTTATGCATGTCATCCGCAAGACGCAGATCAATCGTGTGACAAGCTCTTCGACGCAGTTCGGCTCGTTGGTGATGTCTATTGCTGCGCTCATAGCAAGCTGCACCATCACCTACTACATGCAGAACAGTGGTGCCGACACCATCTCGTTTGGTGTTGCGCTCTACGCTCTCTTGTCGGGTCTTATCCTTATTGTGATGCGTAAGCGTGTCTTTGCACACTTGGTGGGCTTCCTCGTCATCGAGAATGGCGTGTTCCTCTTCTCGATGGCCATTGGCGTTGAGCTGCCCATGCTTATCAACCTCGCTATTATGCTCGATATCCTCATCTCGATTCTTGTCCTTGGAATGTTCCTTCGCCGCATGGACAACGATATGAATACGGATGAGAGTGATGCTCTAACCTCGATTAAAGATTAACGCCATGCTACCATTTTTGATTATATCGTTAATTCTCGCTGTGCTGCCCCTCGTGGTGCGCACCGAGCGTGCTACAAACATTATCGCAGCACTCTTCTTCGTCATCCAGGTGGCGGGCATAGCCCTCGTGTTATGCCTCGATAGGGTTGACGCTGTGATGCTTCACATATTCCGTGCCGACAGCATGGCGCTCCTGTTCCATGCGCTTATGACATTTGTGTTGGGCTTCTCGCTCATTCACTCGTCGTCTTACCTCAAGGCCGAGAGTGTGTCAACAAGGTCGTACAAGACCTACTACACACTGCTTATGTTGCTCGCTGTGGCAATTACATGTGTGTACTACTCTGACAACATCGCAATGACATGGGTCTTCCTCGAGGCTACGACAATCTGTTCTGCGGGTATCATCTATCACCGTGAGTTCAAGCAGTCGTTGGAGGCTACATGGAAGTATGTCTTTGTATGTTCTACGGGCATCGCAATGGCATACCTCGGCATCTTGTTGCTCTCGACAGTGGCTACGCATGGCGCTTTGGACTACGCCTCGCTTAAGGCGGTTATCGCCGAGGGTAACCCTCTCTACCTCAAGGTGGCATTCTTGCTTATGGTAGTGGGCTATAGCTGTAAGATGGAGATCTTCCCTCTCTACACTGTGGGTGTAGATGCTAACTATGCTGCCCCCGCCCCCGCTTCGGCGTTTATATCTACAGCCCTTGTGAATGCGGGCTTCCTATCTATCATGCGCATCTACTCGCTCTATGCCGCTGCGGGCGATGTGTTTGAGTGGGCGCGACACCTCTTGATACTCATTGGTGTGTTGTCGTTGGCTGTGGGTGCTATGTTCTTGCGTCGTGCAAATAACTACAAACGCTTCTTGTCGTACTCTACCGTGGAGAATATGGGTATCGTGGCTATAGGTCTCGGTATCGGTGGCGTAGCTCTTTGGGCTGCGGTGTTCCATGTTGTGTGCCACACGTTTGTCAAGAGCTCTATGTTCTTCCATGTCGGCATCATGCGCCATGTATACGACAGCTATAGCATTAACCGCATAGGTAACTACTTAAACATCAACCGCGTGGGTGCTTTGGGCTTTATCCTTGGCACGCTTGTGTTGTTGGCATTCCCACCCTCGCCACTCTTTATCTCGGAGGTGATGATATTCACCGAGATAGTATCTGTGGAGAAGTGGTGGTTGCTCGTCTTGATGCTCATCTTGATGTGCGTAGTGCTCTACTCTATATGGTCGCGTTCGTTGCGCTTGAGCTACCACTCCAACCAGGATGAGTTGCACCTCTCGGCCGTAGATCGTCGTTTGTCGTACATCGCGTCATTGCCCTTGGTTGTGGCTGTTGTGCTTGGTCTATGGCAGCCCCAGGTGCTTGTCGATGCGGTGGATAACATCGTGCGCGTAGCCCCCGTTGTTGAGGAGGTTGTGGTTGAGGAGCTCGAGCCCGTAGTTATTGAGGCTGTTGAGGCTGTTGAGGCTGTTGTAGAGGAGGTTGCAGAACCCGCTGTTGAGGTTGACGCTACACTCGAGGCTACCGCAGAGGAGGCAACCCCTGAAAGTGAAATTGAACTAACATCAACTGATGAAACTATCGAATAGCCATGGAGATGTTTTACAGAACAAATAATACCGCCTCGACGATAGCCATCGCAGATATTCCCGTTGTGGAGTACGAGGCACTATATAACGACCTTAAGGAGCGCATGACAGATAGTCGCTACCATGTTGCGCACTACTTCGCCACAGAGGTGGAGGCGGGTCTTAAGTTCTACATGATACTGCTCGATGACCAAACGGGTGAGGTGCTCGTTACTTCGTTCGTTCCCGACTACTATGCCGAGGGTCTCGCATCGCTTACGGCGGTGCATCAGCAGTTCCACCCCTTTGAGCGCGAGATATTCGAGCTCTATGCAGTGCCCTTTGATGGTCACCCATGGCTCAAGCCCTTGCGCTTTCCCTTCGACCGTCGCGATAAGGAGTCGACCATGGATAGCTACCCCTTCTACGCTATGGAGGGTGAGGAGCTACACGAGGTTAACGTAGGTCCTATCCATGCGGGTATCATCGAGCCAGGTGCCTTCCGCTTCATCTGCGATGGTGAGCAGGTGCTCCACCTCGAGATAGCGCTCGGCTACCAGCACCGAGGTGTCGAGAGCGAGATGTTGCGCAACGACAACCGCTTGCGCCAGACGCTCATCGCAGAGTCTATAGCTGGCGATACGGCCGTGGGACACACGACAGCATTTGCCGAGCTCGTAGAGAAGCTTGCGGGTGTAAATGTTGGCGACGACCTCAAGCGTGAGCGCCTTGTGGCTATCGAGCTTGAGCGCGTGGCTATGCACCTCGCCGATACGGGTGCTTTGGCTACTGACATCGGCTTCCAGCTCTACCAGGTGGCGTGCGAGGCGTTGCGTACGGTTACCATCAACACCACCCAGGCGTGGTGTGGCAACCGCTTCGGTAAGAGTGTTATACGCCCCTGTGGCTCTAACTTCCCGCTCACCGAGGCAAAGATTGCGACCATCCGCACCAATATGGCAGATGTGCGCCGTCGCTACAACGAGGTGCGCGAGGATATACTCGAGTCGCAGACGCTTCTTGCGCGTTTCGAGCAGTGTGGCTTGGTATCAAAACAGGAGATGGAGCATATCGGAGGCGTGGGTCAGGCGGCGCGCGCAAGTGGTCTCAAGCGCGACATACGCGCTACACACCCCTCGGGCTTCTATGCTGGTGAGTTCGGTCACACCCCTGTGTTGCGCAACGATGGCGATGTTATGTCGCGCCTCGCAACACGCATGGACGAGGTGTTGCAGAGCATCGACTACATCGAGCGTGTGCTTAAGGACTACAAACCCTCGGAGCATATCGCAGCACCCGACTATAATGCACCCCTCATGCCCAATGCGCTATCCTTCTCGCTCGTCGAGGGCTGGCGTGGCGAGATATGCCATGTGGCGCTCACAAATGCCGAGGGCGCTATCGCAAAGTATAAGGTCAAGGACCCCAGCGTTCACAACTGGCTCGGCCTTGCCATTGCGGTGCGCACAGAGGGCATCTCGGACTTCCCCATCAACAACAAGAGTTTTAACCTGTCGTATTGTGGTCACGACCTATAGTCTGTCACATACAGCATAATGAAAAGAGACTATGCTATTTGGAAAACTAAAGATTCTGCGCAGCCATGGCAGACAATATATCCCCAACCTCGATAAGGTGACCCTCACAGAGGAGTTTCGTGGCTTTCCGTTGCTCACCATCACCGACGATAAGAGCGATGTGGAGCGTGCTGCAAAGATGTGCCCCACAGGTGCTATTACCACCACGCCCCTAACTCTCGACATGGGCAAGTGCCTCTTTTGTGGCGAGTGTCAGCGCATCGCGCCCCGCAACATAAAGTTCACTAACGAGCACCGCCTCGCCGCCACACGCCGCGAGGACCTCATCGTCATGGCGGGACAGACAAAGCCCTGCTTCACAAAGTCTGTCGTTCGCCCCGAGATTGCCAAGTACTTCGGCAAGAGCCTCCAGCTGCGTGAGGTCTCTGCGGGTGGCGATGTATCTGTCGAGATGGAGCTCAACGCAACAGGTAACGTCAACTTCGACTTCGGCCGCTATGGTGTGGGCTTCACAGCCTCACCCCGCCATGCCGATGGTCTTGTCCTCACAGGTCCTATATCATCAAACATGGCCGAGGCACTCGACATCTGCTATAACTCTATCGCCGAGCCCAAGATTCTTGTCGTATGTGGCTCCGAAGCTATATCAGGTGGTCTCTATGCCGATAGCCCCGCTGTCGACCGCTCATTCCTCGATAAGTATCATGTCGACCTATGGCTGCCTGGCGCCCCTACCCACCCGCTGTGTTTTATAGATGGTATCACCAAACTCCGCAAGTAGTTTCTTGTGATAAGCCGCAATCTGCGGCGCTTCAATCAAAACCCCGAATGGGACGTACGCCAAGTACTACCCATCCGGGGCTTTTTCATGTCATCGCCACATCTTACGGCTTCTGACAAGAAACAATTTACGAGCGTTGTATCTGCAGCCTTCTATTAGCAAATTTTTGCCTAAGCTGGAATCTGCGGCACATAACTAAAAGTAAACTACCCAAGGCTGTACGTTTTAGTACTATCCTTGGGTAGTTTCTTTTGTGATGCACCACATCTCACGACTTTTGACAATAAATTAGGGTCGTGGGGAGAGTTGGTGACATTTAAGGAAATTAAGGAGTTTGGCGAGGTGGTAACTAATCACTAAATTCTTTAATCTCCCTAATCTCCCTAATCTCCCTAATCTAAACTCTTAAATATCCTTCGAGCCGAAGACTACAGGTAGCGAGAGTCGGCACGATACAGCCTTGCCATTCTTCATGCCAGGTGTCCAGCGAGGTGAGCTCAACAATACGCGCATAATCTCATCCTCGAACGACTTGTGCGCTGTACCCTTGATGCACTCTATCTCCATAATCGCCACATAGCCAGCACTATCAACCTTAAACTTTACGACATAGTGTGCTGCGATGTTTTTGTCGCGGAGCTGCTCTGGGTAGCGTAGGTTATCATACAACCAACTATTGAAGGCCTCGGTGCTTGTATTCATAAATATGGGCAGCGTGTCTGGAGCATTCTCGATGTTCTTGTCGAGTGAGTTGGTGCGGATAATAACCACGCCATCCTCCACATTGCCATAATCCTTATAGTAGGAGAACATCTCAGGGTCCTTGAAAACTGTCACATCCTTAATCTCCTCGGGTTTCAGGGCGTTAACCTGATCCATGGTAGAGGGCACACCATCAATAATATAGACGGGGTTCTTGTCCGATACGCTCTCCTTGTCGGCGTCAAAAGCCATAATAACAATCTGGTTCTCCATACTGCCATTTGTTGCGGGCATCTTGCTCTGCTTCGACTCCAACTTAAAGACGATAGGTAGCATAAACGACACTGATACCGCGTGGCCATTGTTAAAACCTGGTATCCAGCGGGGTGAGGTGCTAATTACGCGCTTCACCTCCTCGCCAAAGATGTCGGGGTACTCTGAACGCAAAATCATGATGCGGTCGTACTCGATATATCCGTGGCGGTTAACGATAAAGTTCGCTACGACCATATCCTCTTTACCCTCCTTCATTGCCGCCTCGGGATAGCGCACATTCTGCATCACCCACTCGCGGAACGCAACGAGGTCGCCACCCATAAACTGTGGCATAACATCGGCATAGACGAAGGGCATATCCTCCTCTTCGGCATTCTTAAGTGTGATGACAATAACGCCATTCGAGGTGTCGCCAAGGTGCTCGAACTCTTTGATGTCCTTCTTGTTGGTGAGTACGGTCATAGACTCCAGCTCTTCGCCCAGGTGTTTGACCTCGTCGATGGTTGCCACCTTACCATTTATAATATATAGTGGTTGTTGCACCTCGCTATTGGCGTAAGTCGCAACGGTAGCAAAAAGAGCGATAATGGTGATAAGTAAACGTTTCATAGCCTTTTTGAGTTTTAAGTGTTTGGTAATAGGTCTAATGGTAAAGAGCTCTTGTTTTCTAATGCAAAGATAGATGCATAATTCGTTGCAACCTAATTTTTAAGGTTAAAGAGTGTTAAGAGAAATGTTAAATAGTGTTAACATGGGTGGAGCATGAGATATTTTACCTACCTTTGTGATAGTTATGAGAGAACAGAACTTCAAAATAGTATCCGTTGTTGTGGTCTTGGCGTTGGCACTCCTTGTGGCAGTCGAGGTCATGTGGAGCGTGCGCACATATCGCAATATGCGCGCGAGCTACGAGCAACAGATATGCAGTGTCTTGGAGGAGGCCGCGTGGAAGTATGCTACCAACTCCATGAATGGCGATGTGGCAATCAACATAGGCAATATATCGCGCTTTCACGCCTTTGTGGGTGAGGGCTTGCGTACTGCTGGCTTGGCGACAGAGTTTTGTGTCGAGGTGCTCTCAACAACCGATGCCAAGCCCATAGTAATCATGGCGATGGGAGAACTGTCTAATGGAGAGGATATTATCTCGGTGGATAAGAGGCTGACACCCCTTATCTTGCGCCTTAAGGTTGCAGACCCACACTCCGCCATCCTCGGAGATATGAAGCGCATGCTTATAATGCAGGTGCTCTCGGTACTCTTTCTCATAGTAGCCTTTTTGTATATGCTTCGCACGCTCTTTCGTGCCAAGGAGGTGGATAAAATACGCCGCGACCTCACGCACAACATAACGCACGAGCTCAAGACGCCCATTGCTGCGGCATACGCCTCGGTCGATGTACTGCGCACCATGCCTGAAATAGTGGATGCGAAGCGCAATGACTATCTCGATATGGCGCATGGTGAGTTGCAGCGCCTCGGCGCGATGGTCGAGGAGATACTGCGTAGCTCGACCGAGAAGTTCGCAACGGCGGAGTTGCGCTTGGAGGAGTGTAGTGTGTCGGAGATAGTGGCGCGTGTGGTAAGGTCTTTGGACGTGCGTTATGCCTCGCGCAATGTCGAGTGGAGTATAAATATTGAAGAGGGGTGTGCCGTAGTTGCCGATGGCTTCTATCTCGAGGGTGCACTCTCGGCAGTTGTAGATAATGCCATAAAGTACTCACCCGAGCGACCCAAGGTTAAGATATGTGGCGAGGTGCGTAATGGCTATACCTATATCAGTGTTGAGGATTGTGGAGTTGGCATACCGCGCAAGGAGCAGAGGCGCATCTTCGATAAGTTCTACCGCATAACCTCGGGGGATAGGTACACCACCTCGGGATATGGCATAGGACTATACTATGTGCGTTGCGTCTTGGAGCGCCATGGTGGCAGTGTTGTGGTCAGCTCGACGCTCGGCAGAGGCTCATGTTTCACACTTAAACTTTTGCGCTATGGCAAATAGACGAATTCTTGTGGTTGAAGATGAGGTGGTGCTTATCCGTATTCTTGGTGATGCACTATGTGGTGCGGGATATGAGGTCTACACCGCAGCTAATGGCGTGGAGGGGCTCGCGGAGTTTCAGCGTGTGCACCCCGACCTTGTTATAGCCGATGTTATGATGCCCGATATGGATGGCATGACCATGGTGCGCGAGATACGCAAGACAGATAGAGCGTGCGAGGTGTTGTTTCTCTCGGCGCGCAGTGGTGTGGAGGATGTCTGTGAGGGCTTCAAAAGTGGTGGTAACGACTACCTGCGCAAGCCCTTTGCACTTAACGAGTTGCTTGCGCGTGTTCAGGCTCTCCTTGCGCGCCACCCCGAAGAGACCTCGGCGTCGGGCATTGTCGCAATAGGCGAGTATCGTCTCGATGGTAACCTTTGGACCCTTACGCATAATGGTACTACGCGTCGCCTTACGGCACGCGAGTCGGCAGTGCTCTCTATGCTTGCCTCAAACACTGGTGAGGTGGTTGCCTCCGAGCTACTGCTAAAGGATATATGGGGCGATGATAGCTATTATAACCTGCGCTCTCTGAATGTCTTTATCTCGCGTCTGCGTGGTTACTTGGTGGACGACCCAAATATCGAGATACAGTCGTTGAGGGGTGTGGGGTATAGGCTACTTATAAATTAGCAATTCCTAATTTCATTTCCCTTGCTAATACATATAGTCGTACTGCGAGTAGCTCTTGTCGTACTTCAGGTCGGCGAGTGATGCCGCCTTGACACCGATGTTGAATGCCCAGCTCTTGTGGTTGCCGAAGGGTTATCCATCTAAAACAAACCCGCCTAACAGCTGTCTGTTAAGCGGGTATATTTTTGCCTCTATGTTGCCTCTGTGTTATTTGTTGTGGCCAGGGCCCTCGGGGAACCAACCCTTATCGACGCGTCGTTTCTGGTGGATTAGCTCCAATATGCTCCAGAATGACGAAAAGGCAGTTACACCAAGGATTGTAGATGCTATAAGATTCTCAACAACAAGCGATAACGTGCAAAACGCGATGCCAGCCACGAGAAACATCCACCAGCACTTTGTGCCGAGGTAATACTCCGCCTTGATGACGATAGGGTGAAAGACACCGATTATCAAAAACGTTGCAAGGCCTACTATAATTCCTGTAAAGTTCATAATTTCAACTGTTTAAGAGTGTGATAATCTTGACAACTCTGCAGCGCCGACTAATACATATAGTCGTACTGCGAGTAGCTCTTGTCGTACTTCAAGTCGGCCAACGATGCCGCCTTTACACCGATGTTGAATGCCCAGCTCTTGTGGTTGCCGAAGGGTATCCATGTGAAGGACATCTGCCAGCAGTGTAGGTCGCGGGTGATAGATATGGAGGTCATCGACATCTTGCGTGCCGTGAAGTCATAGCCCGAGGTCGCAGTAATCATCGTCTTGGGTGTCAGCTTGACGCTGGCGTTGAAGTTGATGGTCTGCTGCAGGTTTTTCGTATATCCCGTAGTGCCGTTATTCGTGTAGCGGGCGCTATAGTTGAAGCTATAGTTAAAGCCGAAGTTCCACGGTATCGAGAAGTCATAGTATTGTCCCGCCATCCACTGCCTTCGCATGGCTGGGTTGAGCTGGCCATAGGGGTCGGACCACGAGTTGAAGTACTCCGCGGGCAGTGAGGTGATGTCGTTACCCGCCACCGTAGACTTGTCCTCGCGCGACTTGAACGTATAGCCAAAGCTCCAGCTTGCACTCTGCAAGCGACCGATGCTTCCGCGTCGCCACATAAGCTTATCGTAGCGCACACCCTCGGGAGTCACCTCGTAGGGGTCGAGCGTGAGCGATAGGTTGAGGGCTATGTTTTGGTAGACCGTAGTACGCAGCTGTATGGGGAAGGTCGACAGGCGCATAGAGTCCGAAAGGAAGTTGTATGAGCCCGAGATAGATATTTGGTCTATGAGTTTGACCTTCTTGACCGTATCGCGTGTGCGTATCTTGGCCTCGAGCGACTGCGAGAGACCGAAGTTCAGGGCGAGCTGCTTGCCGCTACCAGGCACGCCGTATGCGTTGTCGGTAAAGGGTGAGTAGACCTTAAACTTACCTGTCGTATCGGTCTGCACCGTCTCGTAGAAGCCATACATCTGGCGGCTGAAGTCGGGGGCGAAGCTGAAGCCCACGTTGGGCGTGAGCGTGTGGCGCACAGCCTGCAGCTTACGCTCCTTCTTTTTGGCGGTATATGTACCATAGACCGTCGTATTAGCCGATACCGAGGCATTGTAGTTGTACAGACGCCAAAAACCGTACTCTGGAGATAGTGTCTCGACGCTGTTGGTCTCCTCGTTCCACTCCTGACGAACCTTCTTGAAGTACCAGCGCTCGGTGTAGTTAAACGAGGGGCTCACGTTGATGTAGTTGAAGAGTGACAACGATGTTGACACGGGGATGGTATGCTGAATACCGTGTTTCATCTTGTGGAGCGTCTCCTCCTTGAAGATGTCGCTCTCCTTGGTGTTTACCGAGTTAGTCATCTTCATCGAGTAGCTCATCTTAATCTTCTCGTACCAGCGTGTCTTGCCCACAGCCTCCTTGCGCTTTAGGGGGTTGAAGCTCGCTACGTTGAACGTAACCGTAGGGAGTGTCACACCGATGGTCTTGTCGCGTGAGTTCTGTGATACAGACATATTGAGTGCGAGTGAGAAGGGTGTTCCCTCCCAATTCTTTGAGTATGAGATTGATGAGTTGGTCTGCGTAGCAAGGATGTCGTTCACGGTGGTTGCCGAGTAGCGGCTATAGCCACTTGATGTGAGGTTCACCGATGCCGAGAATGTCGAGCCAGGGTTTGCCTTGGGGTCTTGAGAGTGTGTCCACTGAATTTTGTAGTTGTTCTGCTGGACAAAGTCGGCCTCGCCCTTCTCACCCGTGCGTATCGCCGAGTACATAAGGTTGAAGTTACCCCTGAATTTATAGCGCTTGACATACTGCGATACGGCAGATACCTCCCACGAGCCGAGGGTGTAGATACCACCACGAAGTGCGAGGTCCATGTGCTCGCCAAGGGTGATGTAGTAACCAAGGTCGCGCACGAAGAAGCCCTTGGCATCCTCGCCGTATGTGGGCATCAAGATACCCGACTTGGGACCTGTCTGTATGGGGAAGAAGCCCTCGGGGATACCTGGGAAGTAGATGGGCACATCCTCCATCACAAGGTAGGCATATCCCGTAACCACCTTCTTTCCGGGGATGACCTT
>JAGBTW010000167.1 GCA_017631135.1 Alistipes sp. | reverse complement strand
TTCGCACTAATGCAAGCATTGTGCAAGTAGTCCAACACAACACAGTGGAACTGTTCACCCACCACAACAATACCCCCCCCTCGTTTTGTTTAAAAGGGTTCTGAAGGGTTATAAGGGTTCTGAAGGGTTCTGAAGGTTCTGAAGTGGTTTGGAAAATTTCCCTTTGACCCTTTCGACCCCTTTGAACTATTTGACCCCTCTGAACCCTTCCCTTCCCCGCAATCGCTAATTTTTCGCCTAAATGTTTGGTTGTTAGGAAAATTGTTCATACCTTTGCGCGGTTTTTTTGGTTTTCGCAACGAGGAGTATATCGATTGAGCGTGGCGCAGAGGGGCGAAAACGATGATAGAAGACCATCGCAACGAGCGACGCAAATAAGATAAAACATATAATTACACATTAAAAATTATTTTAAGATGACAAAGAATGTAAACTATGTTGCACCCGAGATGGAGGTTGTTGCAACAGTTGTTGAGGCTGGTTTCGGTCTTTCACAGGGTGTTGGTCAGGCTTCTATCGAGAGCTATGACGAGGAGGTTTCAGTAGATTGGAACTAATTGGTAACAGTTTGTTTAATGATTAAAAAGAACTAAAGAGATGAAGAAGTTTTATTCATTTTTGATTGCAGCTGTTGCCCTTGTAGGTTTCGCTGCTTGTGAGTCTAACGAGGAGGCTACTCCCGAGGCAGAGACTATGACTTTTGTCGCATCATTCGCTGATGAGACTCGTACAGAGTTGGAGGGTATGAATGTTAAGTGGTGTGCAGGTGATACTATCCGTGTAACTGACGGTCAGGGTAACTACGAGACTTTCACTACTGCAGAGGGTGGTGCAACTGCAACTTTCACTGGTAATAAGTTTGGTAACGGTACAGAGTACTACGCAATTTATGGTGATAACAATGCTACATTCGATGGCACATGGACATACACTGTAGCAAAGGAGCAGGCTGTAAAGGCTGGTTCTTTCGCTGATGGTGCTGCTGTATCTGTTGCAACTTATGCTGATGGCGTATTGTCATTCACAAACGAGTGCGCAGTTATCAAGTTCCAGGTTGAGAGCGAGGCTACTGATGTTGTTTTCGGTGATGTTGTTACTGTTAAGGGTAAGCTTGCTGCAAGCACTAACTACTATGCTGTAGTTGCTCCTGGTGAGTATACTTTCGCTACTATTATGACTGATGGTGATGTAGTTTTGGAGAATAAGACTCTTAACTGTGTTGCTAACAAGATTTACAATGTAGGTACTCTTCCTGTAAAGCCTATGATTTATTTGAATGCTGGTGGTTCAGATAAGTGGGATCAAGGCGGTGCTTGGTTTATTGCTCACCTTTGGGAGAACTCTACGGGAGACTTTTTGGATGTAAAGCTTGAAAAAGTAAATGGATACTATCAGGCAAAGTCTGATAAAAAGTATGATAAGGTAATTTTTATTAGAATGTCTTCTGCCGCAAAAGATATGACTCATATGTGGGATGAGGTTCAGGGTAATAATGATGGTTATTGGAACAAGACTGATAATCTTGATATTCCTGCTGGTAAGAACTGCTTTACAATTACTGGTTGGAGCTACGGTAATTAGTCAAAGAAATAGTATATTACCATTTATAAAAAAAAATCTGTCGAGCATTTCGCTCGGCAGATTTTTTTTTGCTCCTTTGTTTCCTTTTGACCCCTTTGACCCCTTTGACCCCTTTGACCCCTTTGAACTCTTCAAACCCCTCGAACCCTTCGCATGCGCTCGCGTTGTCATTCCGAGCTTGTCGAGGAATCTCCTCGAAGCCGACAAGGGCAACAGTGTTTACAGTGTGTTGCCACCGAGGAGATATTTCGCTTCGCTCAATATGACAGCGCCCACTTTGTAGCTCTTAAAGCGTTCTAAAAGGGTCTAAAATGTTCAAAAGGGCTTTTCCCTTTTTTGAACCCTTTGAACCCTTCGAACTCATCGAACTCTTCAAACCCTTAAACCCTTCGCATGCGCTCGCGTTGTCATTCCGAGCTTGTCGAGGAATCTCCTCGAAGCCGACAATGGCAATGTCGCAGATAGCGTGTTGTCGCGTATGAGATCTTTTGCTAACGCTCAAGATGAACAGCACCCACTTTGCTAATTTAGCCTATGGTGTGCATGCGGATGGAGGCCTTGATAAGCGCAATGGCGCGGATGCGGTTGATGGCGACCTCCTTGTCGGCGTGGTGCTGGTTTTGGCTCACAAGGCGCACATAGCCCTCGTGCTCCGACTTCTGGACATACTTAACCGTGATATACTCCTCGCCGTCAATATCTATCGACAACAGGTACATGTCGCCCCAAAAGACATCGCGCACATCACTCAACTGCTTATATAGCACTATATCGCCACTCTTGAGCAAGGGGTACATCGAGTCGCCAACAACATATATCGCGCCGTCGCACTTTGGCAAGTTGGGGATGTGGATGTAGTTGATAGGCTCGAACTCCTGCTCGTCGGCAAAGAGGGGCACGAGGCCCGCAGTGCCCTCGATAGAGTAGAGGGGCACGCTCTGCAAAGGCAGTGCGCGGTCGGAGTGCACATTCAGCGGCGTGAGGTTGGGCTCGGCATTGAACATCTTGCCCTCGCCACTCTCCAGCCAATCGGGGTTGGCGTTAAAATCTTGAACCAGGATATTCTTGTTGCGAGCCGAGAGGCGCGCCTTGCCTGTCTCAATCATTGAGAGGGCTGCCTTGCCTATGCCAAGTCGTTGAGCCATTTGCTCTTGCGTCATGTTTAGTTGTTTGCGCATAAGTCTTATGCGCTCGCCTGTTGTCTCCATATAAAAAATTCCTATATTAAAAATTTGAATAAAACTCTTGACAAGATAAGGTTTTGAACTTATATTTGCACCACAAAGTTAATAATTTTATCTGAAACTACAAATTTTTATGAAATAAACCCTAAAATTATGTACGAGACAACATCAAAAATTTACAGAGAGTTAGCCGCGCGCCTCATAGATGAGATAGGCATGCGCGACTTTTATGCGGGCGCGGTGGTGGCGCACGATGGAGAGGTAGACCTGCGCCTAATATGCACGCTCGTAATAACGCACGACAGGCACGAGCCCCACATAATCGAGAATATAGCGCCCGTATGGTGGGAGCTGCGCTCGACATGTGGCGCGGAGGAGCTCAACAACGACTTTTCGTTCAGCGAGTTATTAACCTATATTGAGTAGTGCACTGCCCATGAGAAAGGAGGAAAATATATCATTCACCGACTTTGCGGGGTGTGTATACCCCTTCTTGGAGTTTACGCCCTTTCACCGCACCTACTATGCTATACTCGAGGCATTTGCCAAGGGGCGCATACCCAAGCTCATAGTGTCGGTGCCACCGCAGCATGGCAAGAGCGTGGGTAGCACGACGCTGCTGCCCGCCTACATGCTCGGCATAGACCCCGACATGCGCATAGCAATAGCCTCGTACTCGGGCACGCTTGCCTCGAAGTTCAACCGCCGCGTGCAGCGCATAATAGAGTCGAGGGAGTATGCCGAGCTCTTTCCCGAGACAACGATAAAGCGTGGCACGAAGCCCGCGGGATACATACGCACATCCGATGAGGTGGAGATAATAGGTCGCAAGGGCGAGCTTATAAGCGTGGGTCGCGAGGGCTCGCTGACGGGAAACCGCGTGGACTGCTTCATACTCGACGACCTATACAAGGATGCGATGGAGGCGCAGTCGCCCGTGGTGCGCGAGAACTGCTGGGAGTGGTACACCTCGGTCGTACGCACGCGCATGCACAACACCTCGCGCGAACTTATAGTATTCACGCGCTGGCACGAGGATGACCTCATAGGCACGCTCATGCGCACAGAGCCCTATCGCGAGATAACGTCGCTCGACGACATAGAGGGCGTCGATGCCAACACATGGCTCGTGCTCAACTTCGAGGCGCTCAAGACATCGAAGCCCACGCCCATAGACCCGCGCGCCGAGGGCGAGGCGCTATGGCCCGAGCAGCAGAGCCGCGAGCTCCTCGAGGCGAAGCGCCGCCTCGACCCCATACGCTTCGAGGCGATGTATCAGGGTCACCCCTCGACAAAAGAGGGATTGCTCTATGGCGACAACTTCCGCGAGTATGTGACGCTGCCCCGCGACATTGTGGCGCGCGCAAGCTATGTCGACACCGCGGATATGGGCGAGGACTATCTTTGTGCCGCCGCCTATGTCGTTGACACTGACGGCATAATATACATCACAGACGTGGTATACTCGCGCGAGGCGATGGAGCACACCGAGCGCCTTGTGTCGGTGATGTTTCACTCCAACAACACGCTGCGCGCCGCGGTGGAGAGCAACAATGGCGGACGCGGTTTTGCGCGAGCACTACAACGCCTCGCACCCAAGGTGCGCATAGAGTGGTTTCACCAGAGTGGTAACAAGGAGGCGCGCATACTCTCGAACTCCGCGACGGTGCTCCACACCATACGCATGCCCCACAACTGGGCACAGCGCTGGCCCGAGTTCTATGCCCACCTGACGACATTCCGCCGCCTGTTTAGGTCGAACCGCCACGACGACGCTGCCGACGTGCTCACAGGCATCGTCGAAAAGGAGGTGACACCCGCATCGCGTGGTAAATGGCAACGG
>JAGBTW010000166.1 GCA_017631135.1 Alistipes sp. | reverse complement strand
GTTGGTGCGCGAGGCCAAGGCGCGTGGCGTTAAGGTCACTTGCGAGACGGGTCCCCACTACCTCATCTTTACGGACATGGACCTCGAGGAGGATGCACGCTGGAAGATGAACCCACCCATCCGCTCGGCAGAGGATAGGGCTGCACTTGTTGAGGGCATCAAGGATGGCACCATCGACATGATAGCTACGGACCACGCACCCCACAGCGTCGAGGAGAAGTCACGCGGATTGAAGGATAGCGCCATGGGCATCGTGGGCCTCGAGACCGCCTTTGCGGCACTCAACACCCACTTGGTACGCAAGGGCGTCATCACACTTGAGCGCCTGGTGGAGATTATGAGCATCAACCCCCGCAAGGTGTTCCGCATCGAGGGTGGCATCAACCCTGGCGACCGTGCAGATATAGTCCTCTTGGATACGGAGAAAGAGTGGCGTGTGGATAGTGAAAAATTCTACTCTATGGGCAAGATTACCATGTTCGATGGCCGTGAGATGGTAGGCGATGTAGTGATGACGCTACACCGCGGAGAGATTGTATACGACAACAAAACAAAATAATATAAAATCAGTTCAGCAAATGAAACCATTTACCAAGAAACTTGTACTTGAAAACGGCAAGGAGTTTCCCGGCTACGGATTCGGCTCGAACCGCACTGCGGTATGCGAGATTGTATTCAACACCTCTATGGTGGGCTACCAGGAGATTGTTTCCGACCCGACGTACACCGACCAAATTGTGGTCATGACCTACCCTCTTATGGGCAACTACGGCTTTATGGACGAGGACTACGAGAGTAAGTACCCCTCGATGGGTGGTATGGTTGTTCGCGAGTACTGCGAGGCACCCAGCAACTTCCGCTACACAAAGACCATGAACGAGACATTCGAGGAGTTGGATATCCCCGCAATCAGCGGCGTCGACACACGCATGATTACGCGCATCATCCGCAACGAGGGCACACAGCGTGCTGCAATCGTCGACATCGACATGCCCCACGACGAGGCTATGAACCTCATCCGCACCACAGAGCTTAAGCACAACCTCTTGGAGCGCATAAGCTGCAAGAAGCGTTGGTTCTCGCGCACACCCAACCACAAGTGGGATGTTGTAGCCTTGGACTGCGGCATCAAGTATAGCTTCATCCGCCAGCTCAACGCCAAGGGTTGCAACGTCACCATCGTGCCTTACAACTCTACTGCCGAGGAGATTATGGCGTTCAACCCCGACGGTCTCTTTGTCTCTAACGGTCCTGGTAACCCCGCAGACTCGGCTGTCGTATGCAACACGCTCAAGGCGTTGCGTGGCAAGCTCCCCATCTTTGGCGTAGACCTTGGCCACCAGCTCCTCGCAATGAGCTACGGCGCAGAGATTACAAAGATGAAGGTTGGTCACCGCGGCGCTAACCACCCCGTTAAGAACTTGGAGAATGGCAAGCTCGAGATTGTGACACAGAACCACGGTTATGTCGTAGACGAGAAGTCGCTCGAGGCCACACCTCTCAAGGTCACACACCGCAACATCTTGGACAACGCAATCGCAGGCGTCGAGGCATTGGAGGACCACACCTTCTCTGTACAGTATCAGCCCGACTGCTCGCCCGAGGCAAGCAGCACATACCTTTTCGATAAATTCATTAAATTGATGGAGGAACAGAAAAATGCCTAAAAGAACAGATATCAAAAAAGTAATGGTTATCGGCTCTGGCCCTATTGTCATTGGTCAGGCCGCAGAGTTCGACTATGCCGGTACACAGGCATGTCTTGCACTCAAGGAGGAGGGCTACCAGGTTATCTTGGTTAACTCAAACCCCGCAACCATCATGACAGATACCCACATCGCCGACAAGGTATACATGGAGCCCTTGACATTGGAGTATGTGGCAAAGATTATCCGCTATGAGCGCCCCGACGCTATCGTTCCCGGCTTGGGCGGACAGACAGGTCTTAACCTCGCTGTGCAGCTCGCCAAGAAGGGTATTTTGGAGGAGTGTGGCGTGGAGATTCTCGGTACGTCGTTCACCTCTATCGAGGAGGCCGAGGACCGCGAGTTGTTCAAGGACCTCTGCGTGCGCATCGGCGAGCCCGTCATCCCCTCTCGCATCACCAACTCTATTGAGGAGGGTGTTAAGGCTGCCGAGGAGATTGGCTACCCCGTAGTTTTGCGCCCCGCATTTACGCTCGGTGGTACAGGTGGTGGCTTTGCTGACAACGAGGAGGAGTTGCGCGACGTAATGCGTAACGCCTTGGCTTTGTCTCCCATCCACCAGGTGCTCGTAGAGAAGAGCATCAAGGGCTACAAGGAGATTGAGTTCGAGGTTATGCGCGACAAGAACGACACGGCTATCGCCATCTGCTCGATGGAGAACGTAGACCCCGTGGGCATCCACACTGGTGACTCAATCGTTGTTGCCCCCAGCCAGACGCTCGCAGCCAAGGAGTACAACATGCTCCGCTCAAGCGCCTTGAAGCTCATCCGCGCACTCAAGATTGAGGGTGGTTGCAACGTTCAGTTTGCCCTCGACCCCCTCTCGTTCAAGTACTTCATCATCGAGGTTAACCCCCGTGTGAGCCGCTCTTCAGCCCTTGCTTCAAAGGCGAGTGGCTACCCCATCGCTCGCGTAACAGCGAAGGTTGCTATCGGCATGACCCTCGACGAGATTCAGATTGCCAACACCCCCGCAAGCTTCGAGCCTACACTCGACTACATCGTTACGAAGGTGGCACGCTTCCCCTTCGATAAGTTCAGCGACGCATCGAACGAGCTCGGCACACAGATGAAGGCTACGGGTGAGGTTATGTCCGTAGGTCGCACCTTCGAGGAGGGATTATTGAAGGCGGTACGCTCGCTCGAGACCGGTGTGTGTCACATCTACCACAAGAAGTTCGACACCATGTCTAACGAGGGCATCATCGCCTACATCCGCAAGGGCACTGACGACCGCATCTACGCCATCGCAGAGCTCATCCGTCGTGGTGTTGACCTCTTGCACGTTTACGACAACACAAAGATTGACCTCTTCTTCCTCGAGAAGCTCAAAAATATCGTGGAGATGGAGCGCGTGGTTAAGGAGAACGCAAAGAATGCCGAGGTATTGTACGAGGCAAAGCGCATGGGCTTTAGCGATAAGTTCATCGCCAGCCTTTGGGGCATGACCGAGAGCGAGGTATTCTTGTTCCGCAAGGCAAACAACATCTTCCCCGTATACAAGATGATTGACACCTGCGCTGCGGAGTTTGACTCTAAAGTGCCATACCTATATTCTACATACGAACAGGAGAACGAGTCTATCGTTACCGACCGCAAGAAGATTGTGGTGCTCGGTTCGGGTCCTATCCGTATTGGCCAGGGTGTCGAGTTCGACTACTCTACCGTACACGCCATCTGGGCTATCCGCGAGGCGGGCTACGAGGCTATCATCATCAACAACAACCCCGAGACCGTATCTACGGACTACACCACCAGCGACAAGCTCTACTTCGAGCCTTTGACCGTGGAGGATGTGATGAACGTCATCGAGCTTGAGAAGCCCACAGGTGTTGTTGTGTCGCTTGGCGGTCAGACAGCCATCAACCTTGCTAAACCTCTTGCCGACCTTGGCGTAGAGATTATCGGCACAGGCATCGAGGCTATCAACAATGCTGAGGATAGAAAGTGCTTCGAGGCTATCATGCGTCGTGCGGGCATCCCCCAGCCCGAGGCAGAGGCCATCACCGACATCGAGCGTGGTGTTGCTGCAGCCGAGCGCATCGGCTACCCCGTATTGGTGCGCCCCAGCTATGTGTTGGGTGGTCGCGCAATGCAGATTGTATCCAACGAGGAGGCTTTGCGTCACTACCTCAAGACAGCCGTAGAGATTAACGAGGACCAGCCCGTATTGGTTGATAAGTATATCATGGGTAAGGAGTTGGAGGGTGACGCCATCTGCGACGGCACCGACGTCTTCATCCCAGGCATCATGGAGCACGTCGAGCGCACAGGTATCCACTCGGGTGACTCTATCAGCGTATACCCCACCTTCAGCGTTAGCCAGAAGGTTAAGGACACCATCGTGGACTACACCATCCGTCTCGGTAAGGAGATTGGCATCCTCGGCTTGTACAACATCCAGTTTATCGCCGACGACCGCGACATGGTCTACGTCATCGAGGTTAACCCACGCTCATCACGCACCGTGCCCTTCCTCTCGAAGGCTACAGGCATGCCCATGGCAAACATCGCCACAAACGTGATGCTCGGCAAGAGCCTCAAGGAGCAGGGCATAACAGAGGTGTTGCCCGCCGAGAAGAAGCGCTGGTATGTTAAGACTCCCGCCTTCTCGTTCGCAAAGATTCGCGGCGTAGACTCTTACCTCTCTCCCGAGATGAAGTCTACGGGCGAGGCTATCGGCTACGACTCATCGTTGCGTCGCGCATTGTACAAATCACTGCAGAGTTCGGGCATGACCATCGCCAACTACGGTACCATCTTCGTGTCTATCGCCGATGCGGACAAGCCACGCGCCTTGCCTCTCATCCGCCGCTTCTACGAGCTCGGCTTCAACATCGAGGCTACGGGTGGCACAGCTACCTTCTTGCGCGAGAACGGCATCCGCACTCGCATGCTCAAGAAGTTGAGCGAGGGCTCAACCGAGATTTTCGAGTCTATCCGCAAGGGTCATGTCAACTACGTTATCAACACCATTGACATCAACCAAAGCAGTGCACGCCTCGATGGCTACGACATCCGTCGTTGCGCCGTAGAGAACAACGTGACAATCTTCACAGCACTCGAGACCGTAAGCGTGCTTCTCGATGTATTGGAGGAGATTACATTGGGTGTGTCAACAATTGATGCAGAGTAACAATGTATAAGAGAGGAATTTACACAATCGTATCTAACGAACCTCTAACACCTGCGGTCTACCGCATGGTGTTGGAGGGCGATACGCAGTATATCACCCGCTCGGGTCAGTTCGTAAACATCGAGCTCGAGGGTAAGTTCTTGCGTCGTCCCATCTCGGTGTGCGACTACAACGAGGCTACACTTACCATTATATATAAGGTAGTGGGTCGCGGTACGGAGCAGATGCGTCAGATGGCTGCGGGCACACAGCTCGACATCCTCACAGGCTTGGGCAACGGCTTTGCTACTGACAACAACGCACAGCGTCCCTTGCTTGTTGGTGGTGGCGTGGGCGTACCCCCCATGTATAACCTCTGCAAGCGCCTCAAGAGCGAGGGCAAGCAGCCCCGCGTGGTGTTGGGCTTCAACACCGCAAGCGAGGTCTTCTATAAGGCAGAGTTTGAGGCGTTGGGCGTGGATGTATATGTTGCTACAGCAGATGGCTCAATGGGCATCAAGGGCTTCGTGACCGACGCCATCCGCGAGGCGGGCATTGAGTTCGACTACCTATACACATGTGGTCCATTGCCCATGTTGAAGGCTCTGTACGACGCTACGGATGTGCCCGCAGAGTTTAGCTTCGAGGAGCGCATGGGTTGTGGCTTTGGTGCTTGCATGGGTTGCACATGCAAGACCAAGTATGGCAACAAGCGCATCTGCAAGGATGGTCCTGTACTTAAAAGAGAGGAGATTATATGGTAAAGCACTATGATACATCGGTTGAGCTTTGCGGAGTGAAGCTCATCAACCCCGTTATTCCCGCATCGGGAACATTCGGCTTCGGTCGTGAGTTCGCAGAGTACTACGACCTCGACTGCCTTGGTGCTATATCGTTCAAGGGCACAACACGCGACGCCCGCTTTGGTAACCCCACACCCCGCATCGCGGAGTGCACATCGGGTCTTATCAACTCGGTAGGTTTGCAGAACCCAGGCATCGACCAAGTTATCGCCGAGGAGCTACCCCACCTTCGCCAGATATTCCACAACCCCATCGTAGCCAACATCAGTGGTTTCTCGTTGGAGGAGTATGAGGAGTGCTGCGCAAAGATTGACAAGGAGGAGCAGGTGGAGATTATCGAGGTTAATGTATCGTGCCCCAACGTACACAACGGAGGCATGAGCTTCGGCACACAGCCCGAGTCGGCGGCAGAGGTTACTCGCCGCGTAAAGGCGGTAACGAAGAAGCCCGTATTCATCAAGTTGAGTCCCAACGTCACGGACATCGTGGCTATCGCCAAGGCGTGCGAGGAGGCTGGTGCTGACGGCATCTGCTTGATTAACACGCTGCTCGGCATGCGCATCGACACCATGCGTCGCAAGCCCGTC
This sequence comes from Alistipes sp., assembly GCA_017631135.1. Taxonomy (GTDB): domain Bacteria; phylum Bacteroidota; class Bacteroidia; order Bacteroidales; family Rikenellaceae; genus Alistipes. The sequence continues at coordinate 998 of JAGBTW010000166.1, read as the reverse complement.
ATCGCCAACAAGATGGGTGGTTTCTCGGGTGACGCAATCTTCCCCGTTGCTGTGCGCATGGTATATCAGGTGGCTAACGCCTGCAACATCCCCGTTATGGGTTGCGGTGGCGTAAGTTCGGCATCGGACGTTATCGAGATGATGATGGCGGGTGCTACAGCTGTTCAGGTGGGCGCTGCAAACCTTAAAAATCCCTACGCCGCAAAGGAGATTATCGAGGCACTGCCCAAGGAGATGGAACGTCTCGGTATCGAGCGCTTGAGCGACATTATTGGTATTGTAAAATAAGAATAAACAGAAATACTATGGCAAAAAGAGATGTAATTATTGCTTGCGATTTCAGCAGCAAGGAGCAGACACTTAACTTCTTGGATAAGTTCACAGGCCGCAAGCCCTTTGTGAAGATTGGCATGGAGCTCTTCTATGCCGAGGGTCCCGAGATTGTACGCACAATCAAGGAGCGCGGTCACCGCATCTTCCTCGACCTTAAGTTGCACGACATTCCAAACACTGTAAAGAAGGCTATGTCCGTACTCCGCAACTTGGATGTTGACATGACAAACGTACACGCTGCGGGCACCGTAGATATGATGAAGGCGGCTATCGAGGGTCTCACACGCGAGGATGGCACACGCCCCTTGCTTATCGCCGTTACACAGCTCACCTCTACATCCGAGGAGCGCATGCAGAAGGAGTTGCTTATCGGTGCGTCAATCAACGACACCATCGTCAAGTATGCACAGACTGCCAAGGCTGCTGTCCTAGATGGCGTTGTATTCTCACCCCTTGAGGCTGCAATGGTTAAGGAGGCATGTGGCAAGGAGTTTATGACTGTTACGCCTGGTGTTCGCTTCGCTGATGGCGACGTTGGCGACCAGGTGCGAGTTACTACTCCCGAGCGTGCTCGCGAGATTGGCTCTGACTTCATCGTTGTGGGTCGTCCCATCACCGCTGCTGACGATCCCGTTGCAGCATACGAGCGTTGCATGAAGGAGTTT
>JAGBTW010000165.1 GCA_017631135.1 Alistipes sp. | reverse complement strand
ATATTTTGCAAAATATTTTCAAAATAGAGAGGGAAAATTTTGGAAGATAGAAAAAAGTTAGTATATTTGCACCCGATTTGGGAAACAAATCAAATGGTGGATGTAGCTCAGTCGGTTAGAGTAGAGGATTGTGGTTCCTAAGGTCGTGGGTTCGAATCCCATCTTCCACCCAAAATTAATGTAGAGCAGATGACATTGCTGTCATCTGCTTTGCTTTTATGGTAGTAGTTTGTGTGCAAGCCCACCCTACCACCATAAAACCAAAACCGCCATAGGCGTTTATCTACACTAATTATGTGAGTAAACGGGTTTTCTTTGGTCGGGGTTGAGCCGATAGTATTGTGGTTTATTGTTCGACCTTCAGTCTGCGCTTTTTTATTTGGTATCGGCTCTATGGCTTCGCCATTCGAATCCCATCTTCCACCCAAACAAGCGAAGCAATACGGTGTCGGCAACGACACCTTTTGTGTTTCTTACAACCATGTATGCTTGCATACTATGGTTTGTAAGAAACACAAAAGAAAGACCAACCTAAACCGATAAGGAGTTTAAGTTGGTCTTTTTTATTTGTTGCCCGAAGCTTGGGACTATTGGTTCATGGTGGCGAGGAACTCCTCGTTGTCGCGCGTGAGGTTCATCTGCTTCTGCAGGAACTCCATCGCCTCGACGGTGGTCATGTCGGCGAGGTGCTTGCGCAATATCCATGTGCGCTGCATCACGTTCTGCGATAGGAGCAAATCCTCGCGGCGTGTTCCCGACGCAACAACGTCGACAGCGGGGTAGATGCGCTTGTTGGCGAGCTTGCGGTCGAGCTGAAGCTCCATGTTACCTGTTCCCTTGAACTCCTCGAATATCACCTCGTCCATCTTCGAGCCTGTGTCGATGAGGGTTGTTGCGATAATCGTGAGCGAGCCCTTCTCCTCGGTGTTACGCGCAGCGCCGAAGAAGCGCTTAGGCTTGTGTAGTGCGTTGGCGTCGACACCTCCCGAGAGCACCTTGCCCGATGCGGGCTGCACGGAGTTGTAGGCGCGTGCGAGGCGCGTTATGGAGTCAAGGAAGATGACTACATCGTGACCACTCTCCACCATGCGCTTTGCCTTCTCGAGCACCATCTCGGCAACCTTAACATGGCGTGATGCCTGCTCGTCAAATGTCGATGCCACGACCTCTGCCTTGACGTTGCGCGCCATCTCTGTCACCTCCTCGGGGCGCTCGTCTATGAGCAACACTATCATGTACGCCTCGGGGTGGTTGTCCGCGATGGCGTTGGCTATCGACTGTAGGAGCATTGTCTTACCCGTCTTTGGCTGTGCCACGATTAGTGCGCGCTGACCCTTGCCTATGGGCGCAAAGAGGTCTATTATGCGGTTAGATTTCGAGTTGTGACCATTTCCCGTGAGGTTGAACTTCTCCGATGGGAATAGGGGAGTGAGGTACTCGAACTGCTGACGGTCGCGCACGATGTCGGGCTTGAGGCCGTTGATTAGCTCTACATGCACCAGTGGGAAGTACTTCTCGCCCTCCCTTGGTGGGCGTATCGAACCATATACCGTGTCTCCCGCCTTAAGTCCGAAGAGTTTGATCTGCGAGGGTGACACATATATGTCGTCGGGCGAGTTAAGGTAGTTGTAGTCTGCCGAGCGCAGGAAGCCGAAGCCGTCGGGCATAATCTCAAGGACGCCCTCACCCTCTATTATAGCCGTGAAGTCATCCTTTGTTATATCCTCGTGCGCGGGCTCTGCGTCGTCGTATAGCTCCTCGCCACCCGTTGTCGCGTCGTCGCTGTCATCGTCTATGCTGCCTATAACATCCTGTAGCGATATATGCTCTATGGGCATGTCGCTCGCCGCGCTGCTGTCTATGTCTATCGCCTCGTTGCTCTCGACTATGGCGCTGTTGTTGCGCTCCTTGGCCTTGTGCTCCCACTTGGGCTTGCGACCTCGGCGCTTCGCGGGTGCGGGCTCCTCTGCGGAAGCCTTTGCTGGCTCTGCCTCGGGCATAGCCTCCTCTGCTGCGGGCGTAACCTCTACGGCTTGTGAATCATGTTTTTGTGCGGGCGCGCCACCCACCTTTACGCCACTCATGCGGGGTCGGCGACCGCGCTTTGGTGCCTCCTCTGCGGGCTTGCTTTCGGGCGCTGGAGCCTCTGTCGTTGTGGTCTCCACAATCTTGCTTATCAGTTCGCCCTTCTTCATGTTTGAGGGGGTTATTCCCAAGACCTTTGCTATCTCGCGCAATTCGAGAATGGTCTTACCCTCCAATGCTGTTAAATCTTGCATATATCTTGTCTGATTATTATCCGAAACCCATCGATGAATCTCGTGGTGGATTATCATATACTCGAAAAGAGTGATGCAAATATAATGCTTTTATTTCAATTTGCAATAGATGATTGTTGTTTTTTTTGGAGTGCGCCCCTGGTTTTAATGACTGCCTCGCGCGCGTACTTTATTTTATTCGCCCTATGGCGTGGGTATTATTTTAATACCCGAGAGACATAAGGGACGAAAGGGACTTAAGAGACGATAGGGATGTTGCTATCAGCGTTGATGCTATACATTGTCATGTTGAACGCAGTGAAACATCTCTCGGGCAGTACGGCATTCGACCGTCTCGGAAACCTTTGGATCCTTGAGTTCCTCTACCCTGCTCCGCCATGGCAAAACAAGCGAGCTTGTTCTGCTCATGGCTTAATCGCAGCGTTCACTTCGTTCAGGATGACACCCATACAACCCATAGTCCGCGTCTTCGCTTATGTCTCTTATTGTCTCTTGTGTCTCTTGTGTCTCTTGGCGCGCGTTGTTCGCCCCACAAAGCAAAGTCAGCGCCCTGATATATATTCATCCACCCGCGGAATATCGTTAAGTGAATAAAGAAATTCCCCCCCCCATGATAAAATTTCTTTGAAAAAAATGTGATAATTGAAAATTTTTTATATATCTTTGTCTATCCTTTTGATGTTTATAACCTCGTTGATGTGAGCGAGATAAGCAAAAAAGACCAAAACTGTTACGGTTCTGATTAAGATTTAGTCATTGGCGATAACCACGTTCCCGAGTAGGGGCAACGTTGACCGCTGTACACTGTCATCTTGAGCGAAGCGAACGCTGCGATTAAGCCATGAGCAGAACAAGCGTGCTTGTTATGCCATGGCGGAGCAGGGTAGAGGAACTCAAAGATCTCGAGGTCTCCGAGACGGTTGATGGTCGTGCTAACCGAGAGATGCTTCACATTCGTTCAGCATGACAAAGTAAGGCGCGGTGCAATGACAGAGACTACGCTAAACAAATGAACCACAGCAACCGTGCGGTTTGTAGGATTGGAGACGAAATAGGACAAACTTATTTTTTAACAACTAATAACTTTAAATTAACTAACAAAACTATGAAAACAACTATCAATGTTGAGTACACAGCTCCCGAGATGGAGGTGATCTCAACAATCGTTGAGGCTGGCTTTACAGCATCATTCAACACATTGTCGGTAGATGATGTGGTGGAAAATGAGGAAGTGTACATCTAATTTAACTATTGCAACTATGAAGAATTTGTTTAAGAATTTGATGTTTGTTGCAGTAGCTGCAATGGCATTCACAGCATGTGAGCAGGCTGATGTTGATGTTAAAGAGCCTGTTGCTGTTGGTTCAAATGTTTCTTTTGTTTTCAATGTAGACCTTGAGGAAGATACTCGTGTTCAATTTGGCGAGAAGAGTGGTGATAAGTATCCTATTAAGTGGAATCAGGATGAAACCTTCTATTTCTTGTCTGACATAGTTGATCAGAGTGGAAATACAAGCACTGATATTGCGTTTGAATCAAAGATGACTACGTTCACTGATGATACAAAAGTTGCACTTCAGTACGAGTTTACCTATCCATATATTGAAGGTGTTGGCGGTTGGATGGTATCTATTGCTCCAAATTCTGTAGTAAAGGCTTATCCTCGCACTAGTGCTATCGGTCCATACTCTGGTAAAATAAATGATTATTTTGATATTCAGACTCCTACTGAAAACTCTGTAGATAGCGATTATTTTGCTGTTTGTGCAGAATTCCAGGTAGATGAGAATGGTGTTCCTGCACTTACAGGTACATTCCGTCACCTTACTGCTTACAGCCGTATTACTCTTCCATCTTCAATGGCAGATGTTGAGTTTGATAAAGTGTCAATCGTTGTTACTGATGACGAGTCTAATGAGAGAACTTATGATTTGAATGTTGCTGGTCTTAACACTCATTCATATTGGTTTGCTTGTCATCCAGCAGAGGTGCGTAACATTCTCGTTACTGCAATTGCTGGTGATAATGTATATACTTATGAAAAGGCACTTGCTGCTGATGTTCTAACATTCACAGCTGGTGAGATTTCTCCTTTTACTATTTCATCTTTGGAGAAGGCTGCTGATTACTATGTAGTGGGTCGAGTATATAGCTCTACTAATTATGAGCTTTCTGTAAAAGCTACAAAGGACGATAGCACATTGTTGTACTTGGATTTGTATACTGTATCAAGTGATATGTTGCCACAGGGTCAGTATAGATTTAACACTGGTAGTGGTAACTATATTGGTCAATGGTCATATGGTGTTGGATACGATTACTTGTCTGATGCTACGTTGACAGTTGTGTACTTGGATAAGGGATATAAGATTGATGTTACATTTACAACGAGTGGCGGAGTAAATGGAACTTATAGCTATTCTGGTTATATCAATGGCTCGGGATCTGAATTTTTGAATCCTGGAGATCCTGTTAGAGTTGCTACTCCCGTGATTGCAGAGCCTACTGTAACGACTAATAGCATTGTGTTGGATTGGAATGATATTGAGCATGCTACTGGCTACGATGTGAAAGTTGAGTATATGGAAAATTGGATGTGGCAAACTGCATTCTCTGGTTCAGTTACAGAGTCAACATGTACAGTTGATGGCTTGAAGGCCTTTACAGAGTATAATGTTACAGTTGTGGCTACAACAACAGAAGAGGGTTATAGAGAGTCTAAAGAGGCAACTACTACTGTAACTACAGCGGCTGATGTAAGTGCTTTTGAAGATAAGGTAACTGATGAAGTAGCGTTTACACACATGCGTAAGCTTACAGAGGCAGATGACGTATACTTGAGCGCTGCATATTTGTTCACAACAGAGGAGATGACTGGCAAGCCTACCGAGGATGACGAATTTATGATTTTGGCTTTCAGTAACTCTGTAGACTTAACAAAGAGTGGTGTTTACACTATCGATGACCTGGATTATTCATGGTGCTACATTTGGTTGCCTGATAATATTTTGCCTGGTTGGGCAGGTTATACAAATAATTATGGGCTCAGTGGTTTCCAAAATTACAAACCATATCACTTCTATCCCAACACTGGCGATACATACTATGTAAATGTAGATGTAGTTGACGGTGAGACAAATATCACTGTATACGCTAATAATGCAAGTTGGTGGGAGGGTATCTACTTCAAGGGCACTTGGAATGGTACAATCAACTAATTATTAGATAATTAATTTCTTAAAAACCACCTAACCATCGCGGTTAGGTGGTTTTTTGCGTT
>JAGBTW010000164.1 GCA_017631135.1 Alistipes sp. | reverse complement strand
TAATAACACTATCTTTTGCACTACTTATAGTAGGGATTGCACACGGACAGGAGAGCGACACAACCGCGAGCAAAGAGCAACTTATATATATTGATAGCGATGGCACAAACTCCATATCGTCAAACAACGGCAAGCTGTCAATCATGCTCAATGGTGCACACTTCGAGATTGGCAATGGCAAGGTAGAGCACGTCGCCACACCAACGAAGCAGTCACAACGTGCATACTTTGGTTTTATGGGTGTTGAATCGCCCGAGTTTAACCACATAGCCCTGTTGGAGATTGGAACAAACACCCTTGTACAAACAGACTATTCTATGTACTCAACAGAGGATGCTAACGCTCTACTATTCAGCAGTACAAAATCTATCAGCTACACCTTTAATGTAGGAACACTAAACGTTCCACTCAACCCAAGCAATACGCTTGTTTTCTCGACAGCATACGGCTTTACGATCGAGGACTTCGCATTCAACGACAACTACACATTCAAGTATAGCGACGGCATGATGCGACCCGTAGAGCTTGACGAGGGCACAAAAATATCGAAGTTCAACACCGTATACTTCCACATACCCATGATGTTGGACTGGAACATCAAACACAACTTCTTCATCTCGGCTGGTGTAAATGTCGACATATTGATGGGCACAGGAACAAAATATAAATTTCCCAAAACCACCATCAACGACAAAGCAACAGTAAACCCTATTCAGGTGGGAGCAACGGCACACATCGGTTGGAAACGCCTATACGGATATGCTAACTACTCATTCGTAGACCTATTCCGCGAGGGCACAGGTCCCAAGGGCAAGCGCTTAAGTGTAGGTTTAGGTATTTGGTTCTAAAATAAAAATTACTTGATATGAAACGACTTATCATTTTACTATCCATACTATTACCACTTTCGGCAATAGCTCAAAGTCCAACCTTCGACACCCTATTTAAGGAGTATTCACAAAAGGAGGATTGCACCACTATCAATATCTCGAACGCCATGTTTAGGTCGATGAACGTAAACATCGATGCCGAGTATATGCAGATTATTGCGGTGGAAAACGAGGGCTTAATCACAACATTCCGCGCTCAAGCACACGAGGCAACACAAGGTCTGGATGTTATAATGTCCGTAAACTCCGATGGCGAGACAGTAGATATACTCCAACAAAGGAACGACAAGGACGAGACTACAGGCATCTATATTTTAACATGCAGCAAAGAGGAGTGTGTGTTTATGCACATCAAAGGACACAACCTTGAATTAAGCAATATTAGCTCAATAATGGAAAATTTCTAACAACTTAAAATAACTTTACATGAAACGACTTATTTTATTTATCATGATGGTTTTACCAACCATCGCAATGGCTCAAGTTCCTCACCTAACTAAACTTACCGATAAGTATAATGGTATAGATGGTGTAACTGCAATGACCGTCAACAAGCAGATGATTCAGATGTTTGCAAGTGGCGATCAAACTATGGAGATGGTTAACGAAATAGTACTCCTTTTGAGCGAGGATGCAACCATAGCCAACAACATTATAGCGGATGCTAAAAAGGCGATTAAGAAGTCGAAGATTGAGGAGCTCATCACCCACAACGACGAAGGTGCAACAATGACCATCTACACCAAAATGAAGAGTGACAAGGTCACCGATCTTGTTGTACTTATCGAAAACGATTCACCTTCAGGCTTTATCACTATAAACGGAGAAATCCCAATGGAGAAGCTCGATGAGGTTGTTCACATTGTCAACAAATAACACGACCCAACAAATAGACTACAAATGATATAGCTACCAATTGCATTAAGTATTGGTAGCTATATCGTTTATAATTTAGGCAGTATCGTCGGCGGTTGAATAGAGACCCACTCCGCACCATTACCGCGCGACGTGCAGACAATTCGCACCGCCTTTATCGCGCGTTGTGGGCGTTCTATAGTATACATACCGCACTCCAAATCTCCCACTCGCTCAAAGTTCACACCATCATAACTAACCTCCACATAGCCATTCTCGAAGATATATCGCGGCAGCTGGAAGTTTCCCGTAGCCACCTTCATGCTTCGACACTCCACAGGCGCATCAAACGAAAACATCACCCAATCGCCCACATCACCAGCCCGCGTGGTGCGCGCAATACGACCATACGCCTCTGCCTTATCAAACGAGAATTTCTCACTATCGGTCATCGACGAGGTTATGTTAAAGGCTGGTGTTATAGTTTTGAAGTGTGCCGCCACAGCCGCCTCGGGAGAATGAGCGCTGCCTCGACGCGAGACGAAGCTATACTCCGCAGGCTTACTCGTCTTTATACCGTCTGTGTACAGCACTTCAACATCCGAATTAACAGTGCGATAATACACTCTACTTCCATCATCAGTTGAAGCAGAAAGCACACCATTTGAGTAGCTCACCACGGGTGGCATAAGCCTATAGGAGACACCCATTGCATCAAGCCTATTGTAGTGCGCAATCATACAATCGTAGAAATCGCCTCTATCTTGTTTCTTATCACCCACCCACGCAATTTCCGCGAGGGCAACCACGCGCGGAAAGGTCTGATAATGCAGATATGCAGGGCTCTCGGGATTGCGCGAAGCGTACGCCTCACTAAAGCACGAGCCCTCGAAACCAACTACATTCACCTGCTCCGAAGCGGTGAACCCCTGCGCCGCAAGACTAAAATCGTAGACCTTTGTCCAGTCAAATATGGCAGCCCAATCGTGTCCTGGCTCGCGCGCAGACTGCTTCATATCGAAATAGAAATATTGGCCAGGCATAACCACCGTTTTGTAGTTAAGCGCCGACTTGCGACACTTCGCCACGCTCTCCCATCCATAGACAAGCGTATTCGACGCAAGCCTACCGCCCTCTATCGCCTCGTTCCATACAGCGGGACTCTTGCCATGCGTTGCAATAATATCGGACAATCGCGACATGAAGTATTGCTGTAGTTCAGACGTATTAGTCATACCATTATCACGCATTAACGCCTGACACTTTGGACAGCGTTTCCATTGCGACATATCAACCTCGTCGCCACCAATATGAATATATGGCGATGGGAAAAGTTCACATATCTCGCCCAAAATATCGGCAAGCAACTCGTAATTCTCCTCGCGCGCTGCACAGAACGCCGAGCGCGTGTCGTAGCCAAACGATGAGGCGCATTTAGGCGTATAAGCACACAAAATCTCGGGATGCATGGTCGCCATGCAAAGGCTATGACCAGGGAGGTCTATCTCTGGCACAACCTCGATATTGCGCACAGCGGCATAGGATATAATCTCACGCATCTCCTCTTGGGTGTAATAACCACCCCATCGCTCATTCCACTTGCCATATCGCGGCCATATAGGACTATCGCCACCGCGATAACCACCCACCTCTGCAAGCTCGGGGTGCGACTTTATCTCTATGCGCCACGCCTCATCATCGGTAAGATGTAGACGCAGTGAGTTAATCTTATGGTACGCCAAGAGGTCAATAAACGCCATCACCGCCACCTTGTCCATCCATGTGCGACACACATCAAGCATAAAGCCACGATGCGCATAGTGTGGCTTATCACTAATCTCGCAACACGCAATCTCTACACTCCCCCTTAAACCACCATCATAGACACTTGGTGGCAACAACTGCATGAGCGTAACAACGCCATTAAAGACTCCGCCGTAGTCTCCACCGCGCACAATAATACCAAGAGGCGTAACCGAGAGACGATACTCCTCGCTCTCAAGAGAGTTATCGACAATTAGTTCAATATCACCAATATTACGCGACTCAATTAAACCAATTTCTTGAACTGCATAGCCCACGATTGGTTGCAAGGAATTATCGTTCGTGCTGATGGTCGTAAGCGGACTGATGCGACATACACCCTCCGTAACAACAAGGCTATTAGGCGTAGGAATGACAATAGGCTCATGTGCCGAAACAACATGAGCCATAGCCATAAGCAGTAGTATAAGCGCGCGCTTCATCGCTACCTAACCCTCAATTTCTGACCAATACGGAGTATCGATGTGGACTTAATGCCGTTAAGCTGACAGATGCGCGAAACGGATGTGCCATACTTGCGAGCCAAAGCACCAAGCGTATCTCCCGAGCGCACAGTGTGATACTGCACAGCTGCAGCGGCCTTGCGCTCCGCCTCCTCCTGGCGAGCTACCTCCTCCTCGTCACCAAAGTCCTGCTCATACTTCGAGTATATGCTAAAATGGCGACGCTTAAGCAACAGCTCATCGCGACGCAAGTTACCACTTGCAAAGTCTACAATGCGCTCTGGGTCAAACGATTGCCCTTTATACCTCACCTCATAGTGTAGGTGTGGACCAGTACTACGACCTGTGCTTCCACCAAGACCAATCTGCTGACCAGCAACAACCCAATCACCTACCTCTACATCGCGCTTCGAGAGGTGTGCATAATAGGTCTCGAGACCATTATTGTGTCTAATAACCACAAGGTTACCATAATCACCCGCAGCCTTTGATATGCGCACTTTGCCATCAAAAGTAGCATAAATGGGGTCACCCGTCTTTAACGCAAGGTCAATACCTTGGTGTGCACGACCCTTGCGAGGACCATAACGCGAGGTGATGCGACCGATATAGGGATAGTG
>JAGBTW010000163.1 GCA_017631135.1 Alistipes sp. | reverse complement strand
TATTATAGTTAGCAACGATTTTTCTGAAAATAAATGCAAAAAAGTTGGCTGAAAGTTTGGTGGTATAAAAATAATCGCTACCTTTGCAGTGTATTAATATTGTGATACACGTTAATAGTGCAATCGTAAACCCTATAAAACGGAATAGGAAAATGATAAAGACAGAGAATTTGACGTTTGGCTATAAGTCGCGTCGCCCCGTGCTGAATAACATCAGCCTTGAACTCGGTCAGGGTCATATACATGGCCTTTTGGGTTGCAATGGCATCGGTAAGACCACGCTCCTAAAACTTATTTGTGGCATCATGCGCCCTGATAGCGGCGTGGTGCGCGTTGACGGCTTCGACCCAATGAAACGCAAGCCCGCGATGTTTGCCGATATGCTTATCGTGCCCGAGGAGTTCGATTTGCCCAACCTCTCGTTGGAGCGCTATGCTGCGATGATGAAGCCCTTCTACCCCCGCTTCGACCACGGCTCCATGCGCCGCTATGCCGAGGAGTTTAAGGTAAGTACCGAGGATAAACTCCATAGCATGTCTATGGGTCAGCGCAAGAAGGCATATATTGCCTTTGCTCTTGCGTGCAATGTGCGCACGTTGCTTATGGATGAGCCTACAAATGGTCTCGATATCCCCTCGAAGTCTATCTTCCGCCGCTTGCTCGCTTCGTATGTCGACGAGGAGCGCATGGTGGTTATCTCTACGCACCAGGTGGCAGATGTGGAGTCGTTGTTGGATAACATTGTAATCCTCGACAATGAGGGCGTGGCGCGTGGTGCTACGACAACCGAGATATGTAACACGCTAAAGTTTGGTCGCGCAACAGAGGGTGACAAAGTGCTCTACAAGGAGATGACCATCGCTGGTGAGATGGCGGTGATGGAGAACCGCGAGGGCGAGGATACACAGCTCAATATCGAGTTGTTGTTCAATGCTGTGACCGCAGACCGCAAGGCTATTAACAACCTTTTTAACCGTTAGAACTATGAAGAGCTTTTCGATATCTCGCGTGGCGCACTATGCCCGCTACCATTATAGCGTAACACGCTTCAACTACCTTAGTTACATCTTGGCTATGATAGCCCTCCCCACGCTCTTTGGCATACTCAGCAAAAACCTCTATACGGCGAAGGAGATGCTTATACCCATCTATATCTTTGCGGGTGTGGCGATGGCCGTGGCAACAACGCGCACCATGCGTGGCCGAGGCACGAAGATTATGGATGGCGTGCTACCTGTAACGGCTGCCGAGCGCCATGTGTTTAATGTTGTTAACCTCGTCGTGGTTTACCCTGTGCTCTTTGCCATAGTGGCGGCAGTGGCTTTGGGTATTGTGTCAGTATTTAATAAGGTGTCAATAAGTTTTGGCGAGGCATATGCACTGCTGGCTGAAGATACACTTTTGGAGTGGACCGCATATGTCTTTGTGCAGATTGGTTGCTCTACGGCGCTGCTTATCAATCTCTTGGCGCGCCGCAGCCTAATCCTTGCATATATGATTGCCTTCTTCGGCTCCCAGGCGCTCCTTGTCCTGTTCTTCTTTGGTATGGAGTGGTTGTCGGATAATGTTGAGTTCAGCTGGTCGTTTAATCCTACCGATGCGGAGATGGATGCTATAAAGTGCACACTTAAGACCATCTTCTGCATGATTCCCGTGGCGATATATACCCTCTGCTACGTCGTGTTGCGCAAGCGTCAAGTTAAATGGTAATCAAAGATTTAGCCTATGCAGTTCAGTGAAGAGAAGCCTATTTGGCGACAGATATACGACCATATTACGATGCGTATTCTTGCGGGTGAGTGGCGCGAGGAGGAGCGCATAATATCGGTGCGCGAGATGGCGGCTACGGTGGGTGTGAACCCCAACACCGTGATGCGTAGCTACGAGCGCTTGGAGGCCGACGGCATCATCTACAACCGTCGTGGCGTTGGCTTCTTTGTCGCTGCAGGTGCGCAGGATCACATCAAGCAGCTCGAGCGCAAGAAGTTTATGGACGAGGAGTTGCCCAAGCTCAAAGAGCGCCTCGCACATATCGGTCTTACTATCGAGGTGAGGGTGGAGCAATAGTGTACTTTTGCCGTTGTCGAAATTTTTGCTAACTTTGCGCGGAAATTATAAAACGAGAAAGAGTATGGAGACACCAAATTGCCCCGTATGTGGTGGCGAGAACACCTATTTCGACGGTTCACTTAACGTATGCCCCGACTGTGGCCACGAGTTCCACGCAAGCGAGGACGCAGCGCCCGCAGATGATATAGCACGAGATAGTAATGGCGCAGAGCTTATGGATGGCGACGCCGTAACCGTAATCAAGGACCTTAAGGTTAAGGGTTCATCTATGGTCATCAAGCGTGGCACAAAGGTTAAGAGCATCCGCCTCACGGAGAACCCCGAGGAGGTAGACTGCAAAATTGATGGCAGTAGCATCGTGCTCAAAACTTGCTTCTTGAAGAAGTAGTATAGAGGTCTAAACAATAAAAAGCACTCCAAGCGGGGTGCTTTTTTGTTGTAATTGTTAATAACTTTCCCGTGATATACTTTGTATATCCGCAAAAAAATATCTATCTTTGCCAAATTGAAATTATAGCCCATTAAAAACGAGTTTATTATGTTAACTTTACTCTATTACATCGTTGCCGTTATTTTGTGTTTTGGCCTCTACTTATTATCGTGGATAGCCTTTTTCGTATGTTATCCCTTCGACAAGCGTCGTGTTGTTGTGCACCGCTTAAGCAAGTGGATATGCGACGTTGTCTTTGGCTTGCCTCCACACATGGGTCGCGATGTTGTGGGAGTGGAGAACATCGACCCCAAGCAGCCCTATGTCATCGTCATCAACCACATGTCTATGATGGACATCATGAGCATCTACCCATTGCCTTTGGTGTTTAAGTGGGTGTCGAAGCGCGAGGTCTACAAAATACCTATGGTGGGTCGTCTGTTGTATATGCATGGCGACATCGTCATCAACCGCTCAAGCCCCAAGGAGGCTATGCAGTTCGTACACACAAAGGGTATGGCATGGCTCAAGAAGGGTGCTTCGGTATCAATCTTCCCAGAGGGTACACGCTCAAAAGATGGCGAGATACACAACTTCAAGGCTGGTGCCTTCATCTTGGCAAAGGATGCTGGCGTGCCCATCTTGCCCGTAGTGGTTGAGGGTACAAACACTATGCGTCGCCCAGGTTCTCCATGGATGAACTGGCGCAATCGTGTGACCATAAAGGTGTTGCCTCCCGTATCGAAGGAGCACATCGCCGAGGCATCAATCAAGGAGGTTATGGCAGAGGTACACGAGACAATGGTTACAGCTCTTGCAGAGTTGCGTGCTAACAAGAAGAAATAAGAGTTGGTAATTAGCACTATCGTAAGCGAACACGCTCATTACTAATTGTTTAGTGTGTCATTCTTAAGTGTAACGAATAATCTTGATGGTTGCATATTGGTAGTGCAGACTAGGAGATTCTTGAGTTCCTCTACCCTGCTCCGCCATGGCATAACAAGCAAGCTTATTCTGCTCATAGCTTAATCGCAGCGTTCACTCCGTTCAGAATGACAGTGTATAGTATCAACGCAAAAAGGTATATTACTAATTACTAATTGCTCATTACTCATTTGTAAAAAAGTATGGCAGAACAGAATTTGGCAACAGCCGCGTATGATAAAGATGCTATCGTCACGCTCACGCCGCGCGAGCATATACGCTTGCGCCCAGGTATGTACATCGGCAAGCTTGGCGATGGTACACAGAGCGACGACGGTATCTAT